>DASVIU010000175.1:0-4464 GCA_036386275.1 Bacteroidota bacterium
TAGGAGGGATCAAGAGGCCAGGATCCGGCAGAGGCAGATCGTCCAGGTTTTTTTCAAAACTCCTGCCCACAGGAGGCATTCCGGGCAGGTAAACACCGGGAATATCCGAAACCTGACCGCCGCGGGCCATTCGCTCCAGCAGGGAGGGAAACACCACCTCTCCCTCCCCCTGGATTCCCATGTCCGCGCTCAAATATCGCAACACGCCTTCCGGGAAGATGCTATATCCCGCCCCTCCAAGAATGACGGGGGCACGACGCATGCATCGGCAGTTCGCAACGACCTCCCGGATCGAATCAAGGAAAAATCTTGGATGCTCCATGTTCTGATCATCGATGTTTCGCACGGAAACACCGATGACATCGGGGCGGAAGCCCTCGAGGGAATTCCGGATAGCCTGGTTGGCGTCTTCCTCGAACATGAGGTTGATCAAAGCCACGTCATGACCAGCCCTTCCGGTTGCGGCGGCAACGCAGGCGAGTCCCAGCGGGAGGGGCGGCATGTTCATAGTTTCCATGTTTGCGGAAATCAGCAGAACCTTCACAGGCTCACCTCGCCCGACCGTTACTCCGAGTATAGTCCAGGATGCCCCCCGTCAACACCGTCCCCGCATGACCACATTTCCCCAGCAAAAAGGCAGGTGTTTGCACGGGGTTTGCAGTCCGTGCGGTATGGTACCCTGAATCGTGGCCGGAGTTGCAATGCCGTTGCCGCACAGGACACAAGGCATTTTCTAACCGGGGGAGAGCTCTCTACGGGAGGTATTCCATGAAGAAAATCCGACTGGAACCCGGTCCCTTCGTTCTGCCCATGCCAACTGTGCTGATCGGCGCTACGGTGAACAAAGTCCCCAACTTCATGCCCGTGGCTTTCATCGGCATCGTCAATTTCAAGCCGGTCGTCGTCGCCTGCGGCATGAGTCCCACCCACCACACCTCCTCGGGGATATCCGCTAACGGTACGTTCAGTATCAACCTTCCCGGGGCGGAACTCGTGGAGGCAACGGATTGGTGCGGGATCCATTCCGGCAAACGAACGGACAAGAGCAAGGTCTTCGAGACGTTCGCCGGTGAGCTTGAAAACGCACCGATGATCAAGGCCTGCCGGCTGACGGCCGAGGGCAGGTTGGTCAAGACGGTGGAATTCCCGGTGGACACGGTGTACTTCGGCGAGGTGGTGAGCGTCCATGTAGATGAGGCCGCGCTCAAGAACGGAGCTCCGGACTGGTCGCGCATCGCGCCGCTGTTATTCACCTTCCCCGACAAGGGATATTGGATGCTGGGGAACCATGTAGCAGAGGCGTGGAGCATCGGGAAAAAGTATAAGCCTGAAATTGCCTGATGGTTTTCCCTCCGGCTCACCCGGCGGAAATGCCCTCGTCCTGTTGGTCTATAACCAGGGGACAGGTCACTGGAAGGATGGAAATCCCGTCATCAATTTCAAATAAACCGGGAAAATTGAATTCAGATGGTCCCAATTCTGTCTGCCATCATATAGGCGATGGGGGTGTGGATCGGCATTGAAATAGGACCCAGTTTAGGTCATTATCGGCGTCCAAACCTGACCCGACATCAACCCTCGCGACGGGCCGACCCCTTTTTTCTGCTTCACGCCCCGAACGCCTTCCTGGACCTCATCTCCCTCAGGTTGGAGAAGATACGCGCCAGCTCGCTGCCGGGAATGCTGACCATCACGCCCTCGGGGCCCATGTCCATTCGTTCCCGTGAGCCCACGTCGCCAAAGCCGTAGGTTACCTTGCCGGTCAGGTACGGGACGGCGGCCATGGAGCTGCAGATCGGACCGGCATCCGCTCCGATGCCGCGGGCACCGGAGTCATAGGCGTTGGCGTGGAGCAGCACCATCCCCTGTCGCGCCGTGCACAACACGAAGACCACGTCCGGATCGAAGGATGCGCCCGACAGCGGCGCGAACGCCAGCGCCTTGAAGATGCCGGGCTCGATGAGCAGGTTCCCCTGCCACGCGCGCTGCACCGCGGCCACGCTGTGGTAGACGCCCATCGCGACCAGGAACTCGCCGCTGCGAAGGTTCGCCGGGAACTCCTTGTCATCGCAGAGGCCGCAATACTTTCCGCCGCCCATGCACTCCTCTTCCTCGGCGGTCGAGTAGAAGCTGTGGCCCAGGGTCGCCCGGCCCAGCTTCACGCAGAAGCGCGCCTTCTTCTCGGCCCGCGGCAGGTCCTTCGGGATGCTGGTGCACCAGC
Organism: Bacteroidota bacterium; assembly: GCA_036386275.1. Lineage (GTDB taxonomy): Bacteria > Bacteroidota > Ignavibacteria > UBA10030 > UBA6906 > Fen-1273. Next base: position 2,222 of record DASVIU010000175.1, read on the forward strand.
GCAGCGCTGCGGGCTCGCGCTCCAGGCCCAGGAGTTCCTTCAGCGAACTATGTGTCACGGTGTCCATGTTCACTGTCTCCTTTCGTTCGCTTCTCGTCTCTCCGATTCGATCTCCAATTGCTCCTTGCACTTGATGTTCGGGATTGTAAACCAATTTTTAACGTAGCGAACGTAGGCCTCAACTATCTTCTCTGTGGATTCCATCGGTCCCGTGTACATCGTCAGAAGGAATGGCAATTTTCAGGGCCTGATTTAAGGTACGGTTTTCTCTTCCGGTGACCTGCCCCCCGTTTTTAGACCAATTGCACGAAGAGATTTCACCTACCAAGAAGTCTGGAATCCTGTCACAAGACGGTCACAATCCACAGCCTTGGATCGGATATTCTTTAAGCTAGGGCTACATCGAGAAACCGACCTTCGGGGTGCGCACCCGAAGACCCTGGATTACTTCCACAATCTCCGCCACACGACCATCTCTCTCCTGCTCAATAGGTCAGCCCATTCCGTACTTGCGGTTTAGCTCGGCGATGCGAGCCGCCCAGTCGTTCATTTTTTCAAAATGCTAAATAGGAGAGCTGCAATTGCTACGATAATTGCGCACACCGAGATCCAAAGAGCCTTACGAGAGATCGATAAACTTTCTTTCTCTCGGGCCTCTCGTCGTTTATTAAGGACGTCCTCCCGCTCACGCTCTTTGCCCCTGAGCCATTCTTGTGCGAAGGTATATTTTTCGCTTCCGGGCGAACCAAGCCCTCCATTTCGGAGGCGCTGTCTGACTTCGTCTTCACCAAGTATTTCGAGATCGACTGTGAAGCTCATCTTTGTCTCCTACTGCGGGCGCTCAGCGAGAAAGCGGCGAGCCGTCACTTCCTCGGGTGTGATTTCTCCCATTCTCTTGTCATGCGCTGGGCTTCCACGAGTTTTTCGGGAGGCAACAATTTTGCAGCTCGGTCTCTTGTGTTGGAGGCATTGTTGTATTTTCGCCCGGATCCCCTCGAAGCCGCCAGACTGGACCAGAAATAAGATTGCACATGGTCTTGTGGGACACCTTTCCCTTTGAAATAAAATATCCCGAGATTGCGCATGGCATCGACATCTCCCTGTTCCGCGGCCTTTCGCCACCACTTCACCGCCTCCGGGTAATCCTGCGGAACACCATCGCCATCTCCATACAAAACGCCGAGGGCGAATTGGGCATCCGCGTATCCCTGCTCCGCCGCCTTCCGCCACCACTTCACCGCCTCCGGGTGATCCTGCGGGACGTCCTGACCTTCCTGATACGTTTTCCCGAGGTTATACTGTGCGGGCGCGAACCCCTGTTCCGCGGCCTTTCGCCACCACTTCACCGCCTCCGAGTAATCCCGCGGAACACCATCCCCATTTCCATACATGACGCCGAGGGCGAATTGGGCATCCGCAGATCCCTGTTCCGCGGCCATCCGGTACCACTTGACGGCCTTTCCATAGTCCACCGAAGGGCCATCCCCCGTGAAATAAATGACGACGAGCGTGTTTCAGACTCTCCCGTTTCCGGCTTCCGCTTGATTCATGAGTATGATTTTACAGTTCACTGATTGGGGAGAAAGAAAATAATCGTAATCCCCAACGAATTGGGCACATGCCAGTTACCTGACGCGGATATCGTTTGAATTCTCTTTCCTCCGAGGAAACCTAAGAGATCCGACCTTCGGAATGGGTCCTCCAGATTGGGAATGATAATAACCATCTCTAACAGGATGATGGACTTCCAGCAATTAGGGCACATGCTGGTCACATATTAGGAACAAAGCAATTGCTTGGCAGAAAGTGTTGGTTATCGGTGAGGTTTTCGGGATGCTGGAGTCTCGACCTTCGGGTTGGCTGCCCGAAGATCCTCCGCATACAGGCCTTCGTATCGAAGAAGTTCAGGATCTAGATGGATAGCTTGTCGAGTTTCTCGGGCTCAAAGTACCGGCCGTATAGGTCCTGTTCGGCATCCATGGCAATCATGAGGTCGTGCAATATCTTTCCCTATTTGAAGAAACGGACCACCGAAAAACCCAATTCATGCGCGCCGGTGGCCATGATTCGATCAGCGGTTGCAAGGATCGAGGCATCGATCTCCCGCGCTATGACCAGATGCATCGCATCCAGCGTCCGCAACGGAACATCCGGAAGGGTCGCAATGAGGTTTACGGCTCCTGCGGCGGTGGTTGCCGGCATGGGGTGACGGATCAGGAAGCCGCGGCGGATATCGTCCTCGA
>DASVIU010000176.1:0-3152 GCA_036386275.1 Bacteroidota bacterium
GTTGGTTCACGATGAGCGCATCAAGCCCGGGGAGGGCGGATCGGACGAGGCCGGCAAGAACTGATTCCGATCTCATCGTGTTCCACCGGCCGAAATCGATCCGTTCCTGTTCCGTCTCCGCCAGGTACGGTTTCGCATAGACCGGTGTCTCCCAGTCCTGCTCCTGTATCACGAGCCCGGAGGTATCGATCCCTCTCTCCATGAGCAGGGAGGTGAGTTCGCGCCCAAACATGTCGGGGCCGATGACGCCGAATGCGCGGACTTCTCCGCACCCTAGTGCCGCGACGTTTGAGGCGACATTTCCCCCTCCCCCCGGGATGTAGCGCTGGGACCTGACCCCGCGTGTCGGTTTCCCGGTTTCCAGGGAAAGCTCCGGCTCCCCCGTATCGAGCTGCCAGTAGGCGTCGATGCAGAAATCGCCGATGACGCCGATCCGGACGCCGTGAATCCGGTCGATGAGCTGACTCAGCCGTCCGGGAGTCATGGGGGAGCCTTCACTTGAAATACGGGTCAAGGAGCTTCCGCTCGGCCGGTGTCCAGGAGTGGGAGCGGTAGTAGCCCGTCAGTTTTTGCGCCGGGGAAGTCTGTGCCATGAAATATGACGCGACGGCTTCGGCTGGCGCGCGGAGTCTCCCGTTCGGATTCGCCATCGCACTCATGAGACCGGGGAACAGGGGCTCGTCGCAGTAGCCGAGTCTCTTCAGCGCCTCGAGGGCATTGACTCTCGTCATGAAGTCGTAGGAGACCCCCGTGTATTCGATAAGGAGCGCCACGGAGGCGGTGTCCCCGTGCCTTGCGCTGATCTCGTGCCAGAGCACCCCCACCCGGTCTCCCGGGCCGTGAACGTCTTTCGTGAGGGCGAGGTAGCGCGGCGTCTCCTCCGGGAACCGTCCCGAGAGGAGTTCGAGGGCGGTCCCGACGGTGGTGTAGGAGGAATCCTGGAGGAGCCGCTCTGCTTCACCCTTCAGAGAGAGAGGGACCGCTCCGCAAGCCTGGAGAGCGGCCCGGCGCACGGTCGCCACGGAGTCCCGGAGAGCATGATGCAGGAGATCGGTCGTTCGGCTGTCGGTGTCCCCCGTGAGTTGCGACAGGATCTCCTCTCTGAGGGGATGGAAGGGCTCCCGCTCGTAGACCTGCATCAGTATATCCCGTTTCGATCCGATCTCCAGGGGGCGCATGGCCGCGATCGCATCATACCGGTCGATCATCTGCGGGGCACCGAGCGCCTGGGCTTTCAGCATCGGAAAAGGCTTTCTGAAGTCGACCGACTTGAGAATCCAGCTTCCGGGATCGAAAAGGACGAACGCGACAGGACGGGAATCAGGGTTCGGTATTGTGACTCTGGTCGTCTGGTCGGCAATCACTTGCCGGACCCGGTCCGATGTCCCGTCGGCGTAATGGACCTCGAAGACCAGAGGCATGCGGAAGAGCCCGACAAGCTCGTCCTGTTCCTGTATCTGGCTGACCGTGAACACCGATTGCCGCCCCGGATTGCCGCGTACGGCCACATCCTCGAACCTGACGGTGTAGGCGGGTTCGCCTCCACGGTAGATCCACTCGTTAAAGAACCAGTCCGGGGTGAGCCCGAGGACGTCCTGGAATGCCTGGTACAGGTCGTTGGTTTCGACGTTTCCGTATGCGTGCTTCAGGAGATAGTACCTGATCACGCGCCGGTACTCCGGGGCGCCGAACGTCGAGATCATCATGTCGAGTATCGCCGACCCCTTCTGGTACACGCGCGCGCTCCCGGCCGCCCCGTGGAGGAGGGGGACCCGGTTCCCCTTCGATGCCTCCAGTGCGGCCGTCTGTTCTTCCCGCCGCGCCCATTCATACCATTCTTCCCCGTAGACCGATTTCTGGAAAAGTTTCGCGTAGAATGTGGCAAAACTTTCCTGCAGCCACGCGCTGATCCCGCTCCGGCCGGTGATGAAGTCGCCGAACCACTGGTGGGAAAGCTCGTGTGCGTTGACAGCGATATAATTCCGGTCGAAGAACGAGCGTCCGTCCACGAGGAGGAAATCGCCGAAGACCGTGGCGGTCGTGTTCTCCATCCCTCCGTAGAGGAAATCCCGGACAGGGACCTGCGAATAGGATTCCCACGGGAAGGGGACCCCGGTTTCATCCGCGACGAAATCGACTATCGCGGCGGAGTACCTGTATGTCGGCTCGATCCTCTCCGGCTCCTCGGGATAATACCACAGGTTGACCGGGACGCCGGCCTTCGTGTGAACCGTCTTCACCCCGTACCTGCCAATCGCCAGCATGACGAGATAGGTCGCATGAGGATGCGTCATGCGGTAGTGCCAGGTCCGTGTCCCGTCACCGTTGTCACGCACATCCACCCTCGTCCCGTTGGAGAGGACGCTGTACGCGCTGTCGAACGTGACGATCGTTTCGGTTGTCAGCTTGTCGTTCTGTTCGTCATAGCAGGGGATCCAGTGCCTGTTGTCGATCCCCTGACCCTGTGTCCAGATCTGCTTCCGGTTCAGCCCGCGGGGGTCGTCCCAGCCGACAAAGTAGAGTCCGCGATCAGGGTTCGCCTCGTACGTGAACGTGATGCTGTCCTCCGTATCCCACACGAGGGGCGGGTCCGGAAGCACGGTCACTCCCTCCCCGGAGAGCCTGAACCGGAGCTTCCTTCCGTTGAGCGAGGCGTCCAGTATCCGGATCCCGGGCCCGTTGAAAAAGATCGAATCGACACTCGGGCGAAGGGGTACGAAGACATGTGTGACACGCCCCTTGACCAGCTTTCGGGCGGTTTCGAAACTGAGCTCCACGCGCATGTGCTTCATGTCCACCGGATGTTCGGCCGGTTCGCTCCCCGGCTGCACATACACGCGCGTCGTGGGGTAGGTGCTCTCCTGCGCTTTGGTCCCTTGCGTCCCGCACGCCATAACCGATAATGCAATCATCAATTTCCTGATCAACATCTTCGATCCTCAATCCTCCATCTTCCGTTTTCTCTCACTTCAGTACTTGAGTATCTTCCCCTTGTCTATTGCGGGCAATCCGCTGCTCATCCACCCCGGCGCCGGCCTGTCCATCAGGTAGTGGTCGAAAAACTGCAACATCCGGATCGACAGGTCCTTCCTGTTCTTCCTCTGTACAAGGTTGTGCGCCTCCCCGTTGTACACGAGCATCCAGACCGGTCT
>DASVIU010000177.1:0-4685 GCA_036386275.1 Bacteroidota bacterium
TGCTCCGTAGCGGCTTCTTCCCCCGCCGGCTCGAAGACGTCCATGTCGTCGGCTTTCGACGAGAGCGTCCTGATCTCGGCTCTGTACCTGCGGAGTTCTTCCACGAGTTCTTCCGTCCGGTCACCCGGTCGTGACGCTTCCATCGTCACGAGCTCCTCCTCCAGCATGGCTACCCTGGCTTCCCGGTCGCGCAGTTTTTCGAGTATGCTCCGCTTCTCGGACTCCAGGCCTTCCACGTGGCTCTTCGCCCGCCGCTGACGCCGGATGATCCCCGCTGCACCTGCGACAACGCAAGTCGCCACCGGCGTCACGAGGGGGAAAACCACTGCGGCGGTCAGAAAGAGTCCGAAGGAGACGATCGTGAGAAGGAGAGGAATGCCCACCAGCGTCCATCGGTTGAACGGAGTCCGGAGCGCCAGGGCGCCGGCGCCGCTGATCAGGCCCGCACAGAGCGAGATGAGGAGTGTGATCCAGAACGGGAGGCGGACGATGAACCGGTCTCCAAGGATATTGTCGATCATGGAGGCGTGGAGCAACACCGCAGGGAGGCGGGGATCGACCGGCGTCGGGAGGAAGACGCTCCTCCCTTCGGCAATGAGTCCGATCAACACGATCTTTCCACGAAGGGCGGCGACAGGGAGAGAGGGGGGGCGGTCCGCCCGAAGAGCGTCGTATGACCGGAGGACTTCAAGGAATGGATACGCGGTAAAGGAGCCTATTGCACCGGGGTAGTTGACGGTGGCATTCCCCGCAGACGTGGACGTACATTCATATGTTCCGGATTCCCGGCGGAAAAGGATGCTCCTCCCCCGGCACACGACGCCGCTTCGCGCAGCGCCCAGATAGACACGCGCCAGTTCGAGGCCGAATGCAGGCACGCGGGCGGTCCCGTACCCGAGGAAGAGATCGATGTCATTGTTGACGCCGATGTTGACGTGCCCGATCCCGGCTGAAGCTCCCCGGAGCGATGCGAACGGGAGGTGGGGGCCGCCCCCCGACCGGACTTCCTCCAGGACAGCGGGATAGTCGAAGAGCCCTGCGGGGAGCGAATCGCGTCCGAGCATCGAGGCGGGAGAAGCGACGGTATCGAAATACGATGTGAGGACGACGTTCCCCGACAGTGCGCACATGCGGGCGAGGAGGTCGTCATATTCGGGGTATTCCGGGTTCAGGTCTTCGAAGAACGCTTCGATGCCGACTGCGCGCACATGCAGGTCGCTGAGGGCCTTCAGCATCAGTCCGTAGAAATTCCGCCGGACAGGCCAGTGAAGGGACCGGAGTGCATCCTGGTCGATGTATATCACCGCAATGCTGGTGTCGGCCTGCCTGGTCCCCCGCACGTCGTACCGGATGTGCGTGATCTGGTCTTCGACGAGCTCGAGCGGGGAGCGGAGGAGGATCAGCACTGCGAGTGCCGCCAGGATCACACCCCCCATGTACATCCACTCATGCCGGGTCATTGCCGTCCGAGCCATTGTTCGGGGTTCTGCTTTTCCCTCCCCTTCCATATCTCGAAATGGAGACGGGGGCCGTTCAGCGCTTCCCCGGTGTACCCTATCACTTCGCCTTCTTTGACCTTTTCCCCTTCCGCACCGCTGATTTCCGCCAGGTGCGTGTAGACGGTGTAGTAGCCGCCGTTGTGCGAGATGATCACGAGGTTTCCGTAGGAAGGGAGCCAGAGTATCTTGGAGATCTGACCGTCAGCTACCGTGCTGACCGGTGAGCCGACACCGGTCGCGATGTCGATCCCCGTGTTCTGCGTGATTGTCTTCAATGTCGGGTGCGTCTGGTTCCCGAAATGCGCCACGATATTCCCTTCACTGACAGGCCACCGGAGCTTCCCCTTCCGGGTGTCGAGGCTTCCGCCTGTGGGAACCGGCACAGGCACGCGCGCCTTGCGCGCCGCTTCGGCCTCGTGCTCTTTCTTTATTCTGTCGGCCTCAATCAGTTCCGCAATCATTCCTTCCAGTTCTTTCGCCGCCCTCATCTGCCGTTCGATCTCACGCTGCGCGAACTTCTTGTCTTTCCTGATCCGGGTCAGAGCGTCCCTGCGGTCGGCCGCGAGCGAGGCAAGCCGTTCGTCTTCCGCCCCCTTTTCCGCAAGAATGCGCTGTTCATCGCTGAGCTGGATGTGAAGCTGTGCCTGCGTGTCTTCCACCTGTTTCCGCTTTGCGGCGATCCCCTGGGCATCCCGCCGGCGCTGGTTGGTGAACCGCTTGAGATACTGATTCCGGATGTAGACCTGATTGATGGAATTTGCCGAGATGAGCAGCTCGAGGTCCGGCGTCCGCCCCCTTTTGTAAATCGATACCACATAGGATGCGTAGTGGTTCTTGAGGAACGAGAGCTGGTTCTCGAGCTTCTCCATCCCCTTGCGCGTGTTGTCGATCCGGCGGGTGAGCGTCCCTTCGTCACTCTTCAGCCGGGTGATCAGGCGCCGGAGGAGAGTTGCCTTCTTCTCGAAGCTGTCGAGCAGGTCGAGCGTCGCGCGTTCGTTCTTTTGCTGGTCACCGATCTTGCTTTCAAGTTCCCTGATCTGGTCGCGTATCGCCTGCAGCTCGTTCTGGCGCTTCCGGATTTCATCCTGGGGAAACGCCGGGAAAGGTGTGAGGATGAGGAGGAGGATCAGCAACATGCGCCGGCACCGGGGGGACACGCAGGTCACCGTGTGGATGAATGGGCACCGGCGGGAACGGTATACGCGAATGAAAGATCCCCCGCGTTCAGATCGAGCGACGAGTAGTGAATGGAGAGCCGCCTCCCCTCATCGGGGAAGTTTACGGTGACGTGCCGGGGAGCGCACAGGTCGTCCCGCCTGACTATCTGTGAGGATTCCGCTTCCAGGAGCAGATCCCCCAGGGAAGTGCGCACCTCGTACCTGACGACGAGATCGTATTCGGGATCGATCCAGAATGAGTGCGTCCGGCCGTTAATCTGGTAGACGAGGAGGTATTTGCCGTCCTCCACCGTATAGCGCGCGGGAACAGCGTCCGGGAGGACAAAGCCGCCGGTGAATGCATCCATGATCTGGTCGAACGTGAGATCTATGGGTATGACGGACCGTATGGCGGCAGGCCCCGGGACGCCGGATATCACCCTGTTGCCGAGCCCGCTGTACATGACAAACTTCTCGCGGCTCAGGAAAAGGAACCCCGCGCCGATGCCGAAGGGCCCCTCGAACGTCATCAGGAGCGAATCGGGTTTCTTGAGAGAGAGGTCGAAGAATGCGGAACCCGAGCGCTCGGGGCTTTCAAATGAAACGCTCCCCCTTCCCGCCATGCTGGCGAGCCCCGCCTCCCGTTGCTTCACCCTGCCGGCAATCACAGCGGCGGGCGTGGTGCTCACATCGGTCGCCACGGCGGCCGTGCGCGGCGAGCAGGAATACATCGCCGTCCCGATCCCGAGCAGAAGACCAAGACGAAGCGCATTCCATGTCATAGCGACCTGCGCGTTATCTTGTCGCGGAGGCCGGTGTTGGACTCGTCAAGCTTCAGAGCCGCGTTCCAGTGTTCAAGCGCCCGCTCCGTGTCGTTCAGCTTGAAGTAGATATCCCCCATATGCTCGTGCACGACCGCACTCACCTCCCCCTTGTTGATCGCCTTTTTCACAAACGATTCGGCGTCCCGGTAACGGCCGAGCCGGAAATAGATCCACCCTATCGTATCGAGATACGAGGGATTGTCGGGTGCCACTTCAAGGGCCTTCCTTGCCATCCCGAGCGCACGTTCAAGCTGGAGGCCCCGTTCGGCGAGGCTGTATGCGTAGTTGTTCAGCACGAGGGAAAATTCCGGGTTGATCCGGAGTGCTTCTTCATACAGGCTGTCGCTGTCGTCGGTCCTTTTCATGCCGTCGTAGACGAGCGCGAGCTGCGCGATGGCTTCCGTATCGCGGGGACTGATCTGGCGCGCCTTTTCGAGGACGCGCGCGGCATCCGGGTTTCTCCCGACGCGACTGTAAGCGACGCCAAGGAAGAAATTCACCCGGAAGTCTTCGGGGACGGCCTTCTCAGCAGATTCAAGAATGCTGACAGAATGCTGGAAATCGTTTTTTGTCAGGTAGACGGAGGAGAGGAAGACCCATCCGTCGGCGTTCCAGCTCGCCAGCTCCGTGACCCGGCGAAAGCTCTTCACCGCCAGAGAATCGTCCCTCCTGCTCGATGCTATCCCGCCCAGGAACCAGTACGGGCGCCAGTCCTTCGGGTTGGCTTCGCGTATCTTCTCAAATATGCTCTGCGTAAGAGGGACGAGCGTCGAGTCCTTCTCCATCTGCCCGTAGTAGAGCTCCCCGATGTGGATTTTGACGTCGACTGAGACCGTGTCCTTCCTGAGTATCGGATCAAAGAGCTCGGCGGCATGCCTGTAGTCTTTTTTGAGCAGCCAGACGCCGGCAATCTCGGCCTGATATCCGAGGTTGGCGGGATCCATGTCACGAAGATTGCTGTAGACCGCAAGGGCATCGTCGAGGTTCCCGGCACGGATCTCTGTCTGGGCGAGTGTGCGTCGTAACTCTTTGTTCCCCGGATCAATGTCCACCATCTGTCTGAGAGCCGCTACGGCACGCTGGGGATGCCCCAGTTTGTTGCAAAGGTCGGCGGTCTGGAGGAGCACGTCCCATTCAGGTCCGAACCGCGCAGTGAAACGCTCGTATGTTTCGAGTGCCTTGAGCGGTTTTCGCACCTGGTAGAC
>DASVIU010000178.1:0-3242 GCA_036386275.1 Bacteroidota bacterium
GTCCGCTGATCCCGGCCCCCCCGCCGAGGACGTTCACCGACCATGCGGGAATCAGTGTGCTGAATGAAAGTCCGAACATGCTGGAGACGGCGACCATGCTGATCAGGACGCGGATCGTCGGTTGTGACCGGATGTAGCGCGTCCCCTCCCGCAGCTCCTCCAGTACAGACGTCGTCCCGGATGGGTGGATGCGGGGAGGGAGCCGCATCGCGAGGAGTGCTCCGATGACGGCGACGAACGAAACCCCGTTCACCGTGAAGCACCAGCCGGGACCGAACATGGCATAGGTGATCCCGGCCATTGCCGGTCCGACGACGGTCGCGGTCTGAAACATCGTCGAGTTGAGTGCGATGGCGTTTGTCAGATCATCCGGCCCCACCATCTCGCTGACGAATGACTGCCTGGCGGGAGCGTCGAACGAGTTGGCGATGCCCAGGAGAGACGCCAGGACGATGACATGCCAGGGTTGGACGATGTGGAGGAAGGTGAGTGCCGCCAGGACGAAGGCGAGGACCATCATACAGGACTGTGTGATGGCGATGAGCTTCCTGCGGGGGACGCGGTCGGCAACCACGCCCCCGTAGAGCGTGAGGAGCCATGTCGGTACCCCCGAGGCGAACCCGACGAGCCCCAGGTACGCGGGGGAATGCGTCAGCTCGAAAATGAGGAAACCCTGCGCCGTGGTCTGCATCCAGGTCCCGAACAGGGATATCATCTGTCCGTAAAACCAGAGGCGGTAATTGGGGTGACGCAGGGCGGCGAATGTTCCCCGCCTGTTTTCTTCCATAGGTGCGGGAATTGTGACCTTCCCATCGTACCGAAAGATCGGCGGAATCGCAACAATAATGGCGCATTTTTCGTATATTCTGATTCAGCATTTTTGAAGCGGCAGCATCGAATTCCGCGAGAATGGACGCCCGGTTCTCTAAACCAAGAGGCGGACGGTCGTGTCAAAGAAGAGGAACAGACGCCTCCGTTCCGAATCCGGGGCATTTCCTCGTTCGAGAGGCATTTAAAGAAGGAGTGGTGATGAAAAGAACTGTTGTCATCTGGTCTGTTGTGGGTTTTGTGGTTGTCGTTGCCGGCTATTTTGTGTTCTTCGGTGGCAGCGCAAAAAAGTATGATTTCCGGCTTGACAAGGTCTCCCGGGGAGACATCAACGTGACCGTAACCGCAACAGGGACGATCCAGGCCGTCGTCTCGGTGGATGTGGGAACGCAGGTCTCCGGTATCGTCTCAAACCTCTACGCCGACTTTAACTCGGTCGTAAAGGAAGGGCAGGTGATCGCCAGGATCGACACGACATTTCTCTGGCAGGCGGTGAGGGACGCCGATGCGGCTCTCGACAGGGCCAAGGCACAGGCTGCCGACAGCAAGAGAACGCACGATCGTGAGAAAGCGCTCCTTGAAAAGGGTCTCGACTCGCAGATGAACTATGATGCAGCCCTGACCACCTATGAGTCGAACTCGGCGGCGCTTAAGCAGGCCAGAGCTGCGCTCGACCGGGCCAGGATCAACCTTGCGTATGCGACGATCACTGCCCCCATCAACGGAGTCGTGATCAACCGCGCGGTGAACGTCGGCCAGACTGTGGCCGCGAGTTTCTCCTCCCCCACGCTCTACACGATTGCCAACGATCTCTCGAAGATGCAGGTCCTGACGGTGGTCGACGAATCCGACATCGGCATGATAAGCATCGATCAGCCGGCCACGTTCTCGGTCGATGCGTATCCCGACGACAAATTCACCGGCATCGTCTCCCAGATCCGTCTGAACCCGGTGTCGATACAGAACGTCGTGAACTACACCGTCGTCGTCGACGTGAACAACGATAAGCTGAAGCTGATGCCCGGGATGACGGCGAGCGTGAAAATCGCTGCCGCGGACGCCCATGACGTCCTGAAGGTTCCCAATCTGGCGCTCCGGTTCCAGCCCCCCCCCGATCTTGTCGATTCGTCGGCCATGAAGGCGATGCGTGATTCATTCATGGGACGCGGCGCAGGCGTCGCCGGGAACGAAGCCGCCCCTGTCCCGGGCGCGTTTGCGGATGTCAGGGTTGACTCGACGGCAAGGGGGGGTGCGATGGGAGGACCGGGCGGCCATGCTGGTTCGGGGGAAGGTTCGGGAAAGGGCGGCCTGAGGAACTTCGGGCAGATCCGCGATTCTATTGTCGCGGCGCACGGGGGCCAGATAAATCCTGAAGATCTCCGTGCTGAAATGGGGAAAGTGTTCGAGAAAATGCGTGCCGGCAGGGAGCCGGGGCGTCAGGCAGTCCGCCAGCAGCCGGTTGTGAAACACCAGGCTCCCGCATCCGGCGGCGGGACGAAGTTCGGCATCACGCAGCTGTATGCTCAGTATGAAAAGAGCCCGTTTGTTCCGAACCACCAGTCGGGACGGGCGCGCATCTGGGTTCTCAACGCCCAGAAGAAGCTGGAGCCCGTGTTCGTGCGGACCGGCGTCACCGACGGCAGGTACACCGAGATCACGACGGACAGCCTGAAACCGGGAGATCAGATAGTTCTGGGCGCCACATCGACGTCGGAGGTGGCTTCCGCGAGCCCGCTCTCGGGAGGCGGACAGCAGCGGCCGGGCGGTCCCGGAGGGATGCGATGATCGGCAGGGATGAGCCGGCCCCCCCCCCCCCGGCAGCGGGCGATGGACGCCTCATACAGATCGATCACCTCGTGAAAACCTATCTCCTGGGAGAAGTCGAGGTCCACGCGCTCCGGGGGGTCACCCTGGAGGTCCGGAGAGGAGAATTCGTTGCGATCATGGGCGCATCCGGCTCGGGGAAGTCGACGTTCATGAATATCCTGGGATGCCTCGACAAACCGACGAAGGGGACATATATACTCGACGGGATCGATGTCAGCCGGTTGACCCGGGACGAGCTGGCGCATATCAGGAACAGCAGGCTGGGGTTCGTCTTTCAGGGATTCAATCTTCTCTCGAGGACCCCGGCGATTGAGAATGTCGAGCTCCCTCTGCTGTACGGCACCGCCTCGATCAAGGACCGGGAGGAACGGGCTGTCAAGGCACTGAACATGGTGGGCCTCGGAGACAGGGTCCACCATTATCCCAACCAGCTTTCGGGGGGGCAGCAGCAGCGGGTTGCGATCGCGCGGGCGCTCGTCAACGACCCGAGCATCGTGCTGGCGGATGAACCGACGGGGAATCTCGACAGCCGGACAAGCGTCGAGGTCATGGGGATATTCCAGGAGCTGAACGAAAAGGGGATAACG
>DASVIU010000179.1:0-4333 GCA_036386275.1 Bacteroidota bacterium
GAGCCCCGTTTCGATCGAACGCGTGAGGAGAAGGTTTTCACCGAACATTGAGCACTCTCTGAGCGATCCGGAGAGCACAAACGTGCAGTCCTCCCCGTCCCAGTGCTCGGATGCGGCCACATGTGCCACCTGGAGATGGGAAAGCCGGCCGTGGAGGCCGAGATCCACCCCCTCATCAGTGCAGGGTGAGCCGAGGTACGTCATCCCGCACCCTGTCATCAAGCCGCCGGCAAACGTCCTGAGCCACCCGCGTCCCGCGGGCTCAAAACGGGAAGGATGGACATCCCCCGCGGGACTCCTGAACGCGAGCGGGATGCCACGATACTCGGCAACAGAGAGGTCCATCCCGCGGTCCAGTGTCACCTGGAAGCGGAGGCCCGAGCCTGTCCGTACGTCCGCGATCCTCACTCCCTGTTCGGGCCCGTCTGCGAGCGTCATCAGCCTTATGCCGGCCACCTGCGAGAGATCGCCGGCGCGCATGAGGAGATCATGCTTCGCGATGTCCCGGCCGAAGAGGGAGGGCATGCTCAATCGCTCCTTGTTATACGCCCGACTTCGCGATCAGGGCGCCGAGCGTCCGTACATTCTTTTCCGATTGCTCCACAAGCGGGAGGCAGTGGGTTTCGATCGTCACGTGAGGAACGACACCGTCCGCGACAAGCGCCCGGATCTGCCCCGCCCAGTCGATCGCCCCCTCGCCGATCGGGACACATTGTATCAGTGACCCCCTGGCGGTGTCCTTGGCATGCACATTCAGTATCACGGACTTCACCGCCGCGTATCCGTCAGGGTACGGGAGCTCGTCGGTCCCGAACGCATTACACGGATCCCAGTTCGCCCCGAGGGCCGGGGAGCCCACCTCGTCGACGATCCTCCGTGTAGCAGCCCCCGTGTCACAGTAAAAGCCGGGCTCGTTCTCTATCGCCAGTTTCATCCCTGCGAGCGCGGTGGTCTCTGCGGCGCGGCGCAGAAGGTTCACCACACGCTCGTGATCGCCGGGAGACTCCGGGGACCTCCGCTGCACGCCGAAAACAATGATGAGCTTCGCGCCGCACTGCTCCGCGCAATCGATCGTCCGCGGGAGGACTTCCCGCACTTCCCTTTCGAGATCGTCGTACCGGGCGAGCGAGTGTTTCAGTATGCCGGGAGAGAGCGCCGTGATCGTGAGCCCGTGCTCCCGCACGGCAGCGACGACATCTTCCCATTCCGCGAGGTTCACGTCCGGGACGCGTCCGCTCACGAGGCAGCGGATTTCGTACCGCGTGATCCCCCAGGAGAGACCGTGACGGACCGCGGTCCGGAAGTCCGTCGCGATCTCGTCGCTGACAATCCCCAGGGCGAGGGGCTTCACGCCGGAGCGGGTCATGCCGCGGCCCCGACGTACCCGATCGCGCGGGAGATGACGCCGGCCTCCTTCTTCAGGAGAGCGACGATCCGGGCGATCGACTCTTCCTTCTTCTTCCGCTCGGACTGTATCCCCGTCATCAGCGCGGCAACCACCTTCGCGTTGTGATCGTAGATCGGGACCGAGATGGCGCAGAGGTCCGGTTTGTACTCGGCGTCGGCGACCGCATAACCGTCCTTCACGATCTCCCTGAGCCGCTTCTTCAGCCTGACTTCGCTCGTGATCGTCTTCGGGGTGAATCTCTTCAACCCGCTCTCCTCGATCATCCGGGTGAGCATTTCCGCGGGGAGGTCGGCGATGAGCACTTGCCCCGATGCGGTGGCATGCACGGGGGACCGGGCCCCCAGGCGGGCGACGATCGACCACATCTCGGGATTGTCGGCACGGTCGATGATGATGACCTCATGCCCGTCCAGGATCGCGAGGTAGTAGCTCTCCCGGGTTTCGTGGGCCATCCTGATGAGGTGGGGGTGGACGATTGTTTTGAGGTCGATCTTTTCAAGTGCTGCGTTCCCCCAGTCGAGGAGTTTCATGCCGAGGCGGAAAATCTTCCTGTCGTGGTCCTGCAGCACGATCGAGTGCTGCTCGAGGGCGGCGAGAATGCGGAACAGCGAGCTTTTCGGAATGCCGGTCTGGCGGGAAACATCCGCCAGCGAAAAGCCGCTGTGTGAGGCGGCGAGGAGTTCGATGACCTGCACCGCACGGTGGATCGCGGGAACGGAGTAGTCCCTGACCATAGGCGCCTTTGTGTGACTAATAAAACGTTGTTTTATTAGTGATTTATTAGTATACGAAAAAACACCCCCCCGCACAAGCCTCCGGAACGCACCTTGATCCGGCGTTCGCTCCCGTCATTGCGAGCCCGCCTCTCAGGGCGACGCAATCTGAACCGTGTCTGGATTGCTTCGCTCCGCTCGGTAATGACAACCTTCGCTCTCGCACTGACCAGGCTCGCAATGGCAGGGCTCGGCCGCCGTCAGCGGCGCTCTTTCCCCTTGTGCGCACGGTACCCGCTCTCACGGAACGCGGCGAGCGGATCCGCCGCACCGCCGGCACTGACCCGGACGGAAGCGAGGATCGGCGCAACATCGGTTGTGAACGCGGTCTTCAACGTCCGCAGTGCCATCACGGCGTCGTTCGCCTGCTGGCACTCTGCCAGGGCGCCCCTGTCGACGAGGAGCGCCTGAACGTACGCACGCTGGATCTCCTCGACACTCGTCAAAAGCGATTCGACAGGATCGGTGACGTTGTGACTCTGGTCAATCATGTACGCCGGCTCGGGGTTCCCCGCGGTCCCGCCCTTCACGGCGGCGTTCACAAGCTCGTGAAATATAAGAAAAAGCTGGAAGGGCTTGATGCTCCCCGCGTCGAGGTCGTCGTCGCCGTATTTGCTGTCGTTGAAGTGGAAACCGCCGAGCCTCCCCAGATGGAGGAGCCGCGCGACGACCATTTCGATGTTGACATTGGGGGCATGGTGGCCGAGGTCCACGAGACAGTAGGCCCGCGGGCCCACGGCCGTGGCCGCATAATACGCGCTCCCCCAGTCGTTCAGGACCGTCGAGTACATCGCGGGCTCGAAGAACTTGTATTCGATGTAGAGGAGCCAGTCCCCGGGCATTCCCGCATAGATGGACTTGCACGACTCGATATACCGTTCAAAACTCCCGCGGAAGTCGACCTGGCCGGGAAAATTCCCTCCATCACCGATCCAGATTGAGAGCGCCTTCGAGCCGAGTGCGCGGCCGATCTCCACGCATTCGAGATTGTGGGCGATCGCCTGTCCCCGGACGGCGGCATCGGTATGGGAGAGGCTGCCGAACTTGTAGCTCAGGCGCTGCCCCTTCTGGTCCTCGAATGTGTTGGAGTTCATTGCATCGAACCCGACGCCAAGAGAGGACGCAAATCCCGCCAGCTCCTTCGGGTCCCCCGGCCTGTCCCACGGGATGTGGAGCGCCACTCTCGGAGTGATGCGGGTGAGCTGATGGATTGTCGCGCAGTCCGCAATTTTCTCGAAGACGTTGCGCGGCTCCCCCACCCCTGGGAACCTGCCGAACCTCGTCCCCCCGGTCCCCGCCGCCCAGGAGGGGAGCGCGACGGTAAGCGCCGCGGCCCTGACGGCGATCTCTCCGATGCCGATCCCCCGCCGGTGGAGACGCTCCCCCAGCGAATCGTAGTCGCGGCGCATATCGGCTGAACGGACGCCGTTGTGTGAAGCGATGAATCCTTTATCGATCCTGAACCCGGTCTCATTCATATTTCACTCATCCATTCTTATGACAGGTTGTTCGTGGCATTCCTGTGACATTTGCAGGGTTGATCGAACAGCAGACTCACCGGACAAATGCCGCCGCGACCCCGCCGTCCACCGTGAGCACCCCTCCGGTGGTCTTCAGCGATCGATCGGAGGCGAAAAAGAGGGCAGCTTCTGCGACGTCCGCGGGAACAATGCTCTCCCCCAGTATCGTCCTTTTCCGGTAAAACTCCTCCAGCTGGTCCGGGCGAATGCCGTAGGCCTCCGCCCGTTCCAGCCGCCACGCGCCGCTCCAGATCGATGACCCCTGGAGGACGGCGTCGGGGCAGACGGTATTGACACGGATCTTTTTCGGGCCCCCTTCTTCGGCAAGACACCGGGCCAGGTGCAGCTCCGCGGCTTTGGCGGCACTGTATGCTGTGGCATTTTTGCCGCTGGCAAGGGCGTTCTTCGAGGCGATGAAAATCATCGAGCCGCCGATCCCCTGGCTGGCCATGACGCGGAACCCTTCCCTGGCGACAAGGAAATACCCGAGCCCGAGTATGTCCATCTGTTTCTGCCACTGCCCCACAGTGGTCTTTTCAATCGGGTTGGCCGACGAAATCCCTGCGTTGGAGACAACGATGTCGACTCCTCCGAATGCCGCGACCGCGGAGCCGAATGCCGAAACAACATCC
>DASVIU010000180.1:0-6909 GCA_036386275.1 Bacteroidota bacterium
GGGTCGATGATCCACTGGTACTCGGCGTCCGGGTCGCTTCCGCCGCTCTCCTCCGCGAGTATCCCGTGCTCCGGGTAGTGCCGCTTGATCAGGCTGATGATCTTCTCCTCGGAACCCCTGTCGATTTCCGAGACGAGGTTCCGTTCCTCCCCCTCTTTCGTTTCGATCTTCCTGACTTTGCCGACGCTGTACTTGAGGAACTTTCCCGCCTCGCGGGCTGCTTCAATGGCCACATTGATCATGTCTCTGACGGCGCTCCCATAAGATTCTCCATGATAACAAAATACCCCCCCGCATTCCACGCCTTTGTTTCTCTCCCCCGTTTTCCGTAGGTTATGCGCGATCACAAAGCAACGGAGCAACAATGCGCGATGCCCTTCTCTCGTTCGTGTGCCTCTCACTTCTCGCCGGGTGCTCGGGGAATGACCGACAACCGACCGAACGGACGCCGATCCACATCGATGATCTCGCGATCCCGGTCTCCGGGGGGACCCGTTCGTATATGCAGTCGGACAGGGCGGGGGCTTTCCTTACCGGCGTGGTGGGCGGAGAAGATGACGGCGACACTTGGTCCGTGGGAGGGGTCGGGGTTCTGAAAGACCTGCGTGTGGAATGGGGAGGAGGGATCCTCACTTCCGGCAGTCTCGATTCGGCCCGCATACTTCCGTTTGAGACCACCCGGTATTACCGTGGAGGGATCTCCGTCAGCGTGTCCGTCCTCGAGGCCACCGGAGGCGCGGACGTGCACGGGTTCCTTGTCCGCGCGGCGCTTCCGCGTCCGGGGAAAGTGACGCTCCATGCTTCCCCCGGGGCGGGAAGTGCGGGGTCCGGTCCGGCTCATCTCTGGGCCTGGCAGCTCGCGGGGGGAGGGGCGCTCCTCGTCACCGCGGGAGACGATTGCTCGGTAACACAGGAGGGGGTTTCAATCGACGGAAGGGGGAAGGCGGCATTTCTTGTCTGTGCTCTCGGTCCGGGTGCCGACCGCGGGATCGCGTCTCTCCTGTACGGCCGGGCGGATTCGCTCCTGGCGGCACGGAGGATGCGCATGGAGAACCTCCTCAACAAATCGTATTTCAGGACTTCCGACGACACACTCGACCGTGCCGTCCACTGGATGATGCTCGCTCTCGACGGTCTGATGGTGGACCGCCGCGACACGTTTGCGGTATCCGGTGTTCCGTGGGACGGATCGATTGACGTGCGCGACAACGCACAGTCCATCGCGGGGCTTGGACTTGCCACCGGCGACTACCCGCGTACCGCCGCGATTCTCCGCTCCCTCTCCCGCTACCAGGACACCCTCCGCAGAAGCGCGACATACGGGCGCCTCCCCGACCGGATCGTGAACGGCCGTCCTTCGTACGACGGGGCGGACGTGACACCGTGGTTTGTGAGGGAGCTGTACGATCAGGTTGTCAACTCGAATGATACGACACTCCTTCGCGCACTCTATCCTCTGATCACGAAGACCATCGACGGCACGCTGAGAACGCACGCTGACAGGTTCAATCTCCTCGTCCACGGACCCCGCGAAACATGGATGAAGGGTGTGGCCAGGGGGAACAGAGCGGTCGAGATACAGGTTTCGTGGTATTTTCAGCAGCTCATCGGCAGGTTTGCCGCTTCCTACCTCGGGGATACCGTCGCTTCCCGTAGATGGGAAGACCTCCCGGAGAAGACCGCCCGGAACTTCACGCTTCTCTTCACGGACTCCGCGGCCCATACGCTGGCGGACCATCTGGACGCCGACGGTACCCGATCACCGGAGATCCGCCCGAATGGCGTGATGTGTCTCGAAATGCTCGATGAAGAGACGTTGCGCCACGGAGTCACACGCTCTGCGGTTGCGGGGCTCCTCTCACCGGAGGGCGTTCGGACACTTTCTCCCTCCGATCCCCGTTTCGCCCGCTCCCCGGGTGCCTCCGGCTGGGAGTATAACGGCCCGGTCTGGACATGGCTTGCCGGGCCCGTTTCCTACGCGCTCACCCGGTACGACCGGCAGGACGTAAGCTACCCGATCATCAGGGGGATGGCTGCCCTGGCGCTCGGGCGCGGCATGGCCGGGACACTTCCCGCATTGTTCGATTCATCTCCGGCGGGGCAGAAGGCGTCGCTCACCGGGATGTCCGAGTTCATGCGGAGCATCTACCAGGACTATTTCGGGGTGCGGGTTGATATGGCGGCGGGAACATTCGCCCTCCAGCCCAAGCTTCCGGCTTCTCTCCCCGAGGTCCAGTTCACGGTATTTGCCGGAAGCTCCCCGATAGAAGTGGAATACATGAGGAACAGGGAGAACACCCGCCTGCACCTGAACGCCCCGGCATTGCCGAAGGAGATGAGGGTGAACCTTCTCTGGATGATGGAAAACGGGGACGCGTGGCGCGGGTCGTTCCGCCTCAGGGGGGGGGCTCCCGTTGCGATCGTGCTGGGGGATGACGATGCCGTCTTATATGAGGGAGAGAGCCGTGGGGAATTCGAAGGGAAGAGGAAGCTGAAGGGCTTCTCGCAGAGGAAGGATGCCTCTGATCTATCCCCGGTGCCGTAACTCTGAGGGGGGGACGACCGGCTTACGACGTGAGCCCGCCCCCCTTCCGCTTGATCATAAGGGATTTCTTGAGCTGCTCGAGTCGCGTGCTGTTCATCCGCACGCGGAGCGTGATCCCTTCCCCGTCATATCGTTCCTCGAGTACTTCCCCCGTCTCGTGCACGCGCGCGACCATGTCGTATTCTCCCTGCCCTAACGTGAGCGTCTCCTCGGTGACGGTTCCCTCAAGGAGGGACACGAGGGCGTCGGAGAGTGCGGACATGTTGATCCCCCGTGCCGCCGAGATGCACACCGCGTGTGGGAAATTGGCGGTGACGTAGGTGATGACGTTTCTGTTCACAAGGAGGTCGACCTTGTTGAACACCATCACGGTCGGTTTCCCCTGGGCGTCGATCTCCTCGAGCGTCTCGTTGACGACGGCGATCTGCTCTTCGAAGAGCGGATGACTGACGTCGATCACGTGAAGCAGGATATCTGCCTCTCTCACCTCGTCAAGCGTGCTTTTAAACGACGCGACGAGATTGTGGGGTAGCTTGCGGATGAACCCGACGGTATCGGAAAGGAGTATCCGGTGCGCGGGGGTGAGGGGGACGAGCCGGACTGTGGAGTCGAGCGTGGCGAAGAGCATGTCTTCGACAACCACGCCGGCGCCGGAGAACCAGTTCAGGAGCGTCGATTTTCCGGCGTTCGTGTATCCGACAAGCGCCACGCGCGGGAATTGCTCCCTTCCTTTCCTCTGGACTTCCCTTTCCTTGCCGATCTCACGGATTTTTGCACTCAGGTGCGTGATCCTGGTCCGGATTGCTCGCCGGTCCGTCTCGATCTGTGTTTCCCCGGGTCCCTTTGTCCCTATGCCGCCGAACTGTTTGGACAGGTGCGTCCACTGGCGGGTCAGGCGGGGGAGCATGTACTGGAGCTGGGCAAGCTCCACCTGGGTCTTTGCCTCGTTCGTCCTTGCGCGTGATGCGAATATGTCGAGTATAATCCCGCTTCTGTCGATGATCTTGCACTTGATCAGCTTCTCCAGATTACGCACCTGTACGGCGGACAGGTCGTCGTCGAATATAATGATGTCGATCTTTTTTTCATCCGCCAGGTAGGCGAGTTCTTCGGCCTTTCCCCTGCCGATAAAGAAGGCGGCGTTGATCGAGTGGCGCACCTGCAAAATCCGGTGCACCACCTCTGCGCCGGCGGAGTCCGCCAGGCGCTCAAGCTCCTCGAGATAGTCCTCAACCTGTCCGCGTCTTTCAGAGGGGGTCGCGACGCCGACAAGTATCGCCCGTTCGCGCACCCCGGTATCCATCATGTTCATGCGGCCTCCTTGTTGCCGGACTTCGTTCCCGGGGCACGCCCCACCGCCATTTCGGCGAGGGCCAGCAATGCCGCCAGCACGACGAAATCCTTCCAGAGCTCGAATCCATACCGGGCCTGGCGTACGGTCTCTCCTGCCTGCTCCGGCGGCATCGTGAATATTTGCCCGGGGGGAATACCCGCGCCCATCCGGAATTTCTCAATGTCGTCGTTTGTCGCGGTCCTCAAATCCGACTCGCCGGGAGAAATGTTGACTGCCAGTGCGGCGAGGTCTCTGGCCTTCTCTCCCGCCCCCCGTCCGTCACGGGAGAGCCGGTATACGCCCCTCTCCCGTGCAGTCCCACCGCTGAATATGGCCGTCCCCGCCGCAGGCTGGAACTCCGGCACCACCTTCTGGACGTTTCCTTCCGGCGAAGTGATCGTGTATGTATCCCTGTCCGTGAAAGTCCTGAGCCTCAGTGAGAATCTCAGCGCATCTCCGGGGGCGAGTGATGGGTGTGGTGTGGCACGTGATCCGGTATAGGCAATCCCCCGGTGGAGAAGGGGTGCGAACAGACCTTTGAGCGGGAAATCGGACCAGGCGGTTCCCGCTTCGACCGCGAAAACAAGCACCCGCCCTGATCCCTCGCTGTAGTCGACGAGGAATGCGTTGCCGTTGGTAAGGCCGATGACCCCTGTTCCCTTCTCCCCGGCGGAGAGGGGGAGTGCGGTCAGTATCCGGGGGGACTCGACTGCGGGCTTCCCGCCCCCCTTTTTTGTGTCGAACAGTCCCTCAAACAACGGGTGGGCGTAATCGACGGACGAGAAGGAAAGGAAGCTCCCTGACGGCGCAGTCACCGGCATTCCGGATGGGGCGGGGAGTCCCAGTTCCCTGAAGAGGGCGCCGTCCCCGGACGGGGCCGCCGCACCGGGGAAAAGTATCAGTCCCCCCCCCTCGTTGACAAATCGTGCAACGCTACGGGCTGCCTGGGGGGTGATCCCCCCGAACCCGCACATGACGATGACATCAATATGTGAAAGATCGGCCGACGGCAGTTCTGCGTGCGTGATCTGCCGTGCGGAGAGGTGGCCCGCGAGAAGCGAATCCCCCCCGAGGGTTAGTGCGAGCGTGATAAGCCGGGTAGAAGCAGCATCGGGACCCGTCAGGAGAACCGCGATGTGTTCCGGAACTTCCACCACGAATGCGTAGGTGTTGTCAGTTTCGAACGCGTCATCCTCAATCTGTATCGAGCATCCGAGTATCCCCCGTCGTTTCACCATGAATGAGAAGACGGGGCGGATTTCGCCGCGGGGAGAAACATCCGCCGACTGCTGGGCCACCCGGGTGCCGTCCGAGTAGAGGCTCACGATGGACTCCCGCACGGGCTCGTCCCCCGTGTTGCTGATCCGGGGGCGGAACCGAACGGGCTTCTTGTCCGTCAGGATCCGTGTCAGGAGCTCTCCGCCTGTCACCCCTGTGTTTTCGTGCCGCAGGGGGGGAGAAGAGCAGAGGAAGAGCTTGGTGTGCGGGTCGGGCGCTCCGCCTGAGCCGGGGGGAGTTGCCGATACGAGTTGTGTCGCCTGTCCGTCACCGACAAACATCACCTCCCGGTTCGCATCGGATGAGGACGCCAGGAGGGGTCTGAGCGAGGCGAGTGCCTCCCCGAGGGACACGCTGATCGGTGACGGTGTCATCCGGCCAAGCATCTCCCGTGCCGATTCCGGGGTCCTCGGCGAAGGGAGAGGGTTTCCCGTCCTCAGTTCCGAGAGCGGGACGAGGTAAAGCCTGTCTCCCTCTGTGGCGATGTCGATGAGCCTGGAGACCGTCTGGGTGGCGCGTGTGAATGCCGTCCCCCGTTCGTCGTGGACGCTCATGCTCGGTGAATCGTCCACGATGATGATCATCGTGCTCGATGCGCCCGGGGTGCCGAATCCCCCGAGCTGGACCCGGAGCGCAGGGCGCGAAAACGCCATGACGACAGCAATGATGAGAAGCGTACGGAGGATCAGCAGGAGTATCTGCCTCAACCGGAGGCGACGCATGGACGTCTTTTGCAGTTCCTTCAGGAACCGGACCGAGCTGAAGTCAACGGTGCGGAGTTTGCGCAGGTTCAGGAGGTGCAGGAGAACGGGGACTGCTGCTGCAGCGAGACCGAAGAGAACGAAGGGGTTGAGAAATGTCATCAGCCGAAAGAATCACAAAAGTTAACAGAAAAGCAACTTGACATTGCTGCCGCCTTGGGATATATTTGACGCAGGGCTTCGGCCCTGCCGGCCAGATTACTCCAGCGTTCTTGCCTAGTTGTCCCGTCGATACAAAAAAATCCACCACGTCTATGCGTTGTAGATTCCGTGCTGTTGGAGCGGTCTTCTGTTTTCTTTCCCTGGGGTTCATCGGGACCGGCGCAGGGGATGACCGGGACACCCCTCAGGGGCTCCGGAAAACCGCCGACGACACCGACCGCAATTTCACAACGACGGGAAATATCGCGCTTACAGTGACGAATTTCGGCGTCATCGGGACACGGAACGCGTACTGGCCCGATCAACCCTCATGTGAATATCCCCGCGGATCGCGCATTGAGCATCTGTACCAGGGGGCTCTCTGGGTCGGCGCCGTTTCCCGGAAGTCGGGGCAGCAGCATGTGAGCACGGGAGCCACGGACCAGGCATCCTCGTCGAGGACCGGAAAGGATTACGAATTCACCTCCGACGCCGGCTCCGCAATGATACAGCGCTCTACGCTCTCCAGTTCCCAGTACTTCTCCGAGAGCGGTATCAGCCACCAGGATTTTGTCGGATACTACTCCGCCCTCCACAGGACCAATCCCACGACCGGCGACACGATCCCCGGCCACACCCCGCTCGGCATCGCCGTCAAGCAGGAGAGTTACGCGTGGAACTTCCCGTTCGCCGATTTCTTCGTGATACTCAATTATACGCTCTACAACGTCACCTCGGACACGCTTGATTCGGTGTACGTGGGATTCTGGAACAATGCGGTTGTGCGGAACACGAACAACGTACGGCCGGGGACGACAGGGTACTTCAATCACGGCGGAAACGGATATTCC
>DASVIU010000181.1:0-2827 GCA_036386275.1 Bacteroidota bacterium
AAAGTGAAGAACCGGATCCTGGAATACCTCGCGGTGCGCAAGCTCAAGAACGACATGCGGGGCCCCATCCTCGTTTTCGTCGGCCCCCCGGGGGTCGGAAAGACGTCGCTCGGACGTTCGATTGCAAACGCGCTCGGGCGGAAATTTGTCCGCATGTCGCTCGGCGGAGTGCACGACGAGGCCGAAATCCGCGGGCACAGACGCACATACATCGGCGCGCTCCCCGGGAGGATCATTCAGGGATTGCAAAAGGCGGGTTCGAACAATCCCGTGCTCATGCTGGACGAGCTCGACAAGCTGGGGTCGGACTTCCGCGGCGACCCTTCCTCGGCCCTTCTTGAGGTGCTCGATCCCGAGCAGAACAATTCGTTCAGCGACCACTACCTCGAGATCCCGTTCGATCTCTCGAAGGTGATGTTTATCGCCACTGCGAACATGATCGAGACGGTTCCTCCGGCCCTCCGTGACAGGATGGAGATCATTGAAATACCGAGCTACGTCGAGGACGAGAAACTGCATATTGCGAAGAACTTCCTTCTCCCGAAGCAGATTGCAGGACACGGGCTGACCTCCGATCTGATCGAGATCAGCGACGACGCCGTTCGCGGTATTATCGCGGGGTATACCCGGGAATCCGGGGTCAGGACGCTCGAGCGGACGATCGCCCGCGTTGTACGGGGCGTCGCGCGCGAGGTGGCGGAAGGTGTCAGCGTGAAGACCTTTGTCGCGCGGGACTCCCTCTCGAAATACCTCGGCCAGCAGAAATTTTTCCGCGACGTTGCCGAACGGATCAACCGGCCGGGGATCGCCGTCGGGCTGGCCTGGACCCCCGTGGGAGGGGAAATCCTGTTCGTCGAAGCGACGAAGATGAAAGGGAAGGGAAACCTGATATTGACCGGCCAGCTCGGCGAGGTGATGAAGGAATCCGTCCAGGCCGCGCTCAGTTTCATCGCGGCCAATGCCGAAGGGCTGGGCGTCTCGCCGGACTTCAGGAATGAACTCGACATCCATGTGCATGTCCCGGCCGGCGCAATACCGAAAGATGGTCCGTCGGCAGGCGTGACGATGCTGACGGCGCTGACGTCGCTGCTGACGGGGCGGCTCGTTCGGAACGACCTCGCGATGACCGGTGAGATCACTCTGCGCGGGGCGGTGCTGCCGATTGGCGGCGTGAAGGAGAAAGTCCTGGCGGCGCACCGGGCGGGGATCAAGACCATTCTCCTCCCGGAGCGGAACAGGATGGACCTCGAAGAGATCCCGAAGGCGGCGCTCGAGGGGAAGGACCCGATCCAGTTCCACTTCGTCCGTGAAATGGAGGATGTCCTTTCGCTGGCTCTCCTGTCGGCTGAGGACTCTGCTGCCCTGTCGAGAGCTCCCCTGGAACTGCACCCGGCTGATTCAAACTGACGCCCCCCCCTCAGGGGGGCGCACAGGGCGCCTCGGACACGCCCCGGAACCCGAACGGTTTCGGGGCATGCCATTTTCGGGGGTTGACACTGTCGAGTTTGTTTCGTATAATCTTCTTGTAAATCAACAACTTACAGCGTTCCCCCGAAAGTCATGACGAAGTCGACGAAATGGTTCCTCGGCATACTTGCTGTACTTGCCCTCTTTGCTGTCGGATTCACACTCTTCATTGCATCCTTCATCACTTCCCCTTCGGATAAAACAGAGACCATCACCGTTGGTTCAGGTGACAGGATCGCCGTCATCGATCTCAGGGGGGAGATAACCTCGTCTGAGGAAGTGATCCGCCAGCTGAAAAAATACCGCGGGAACAGCGGAGTGAGAGCGATTATCCTCCACATAGATTCCCCCGGGGGGGGCGTCGTTGCGAGCCAGGAGATGTATGAAGAGGTGAGGAAGACGAGGGACGGAGGTAAACCGGTGATTGTCGCGATGGGTTCCCTGGCAGCGAGCGGCGGGTACTACGTCTCCTGCGGTGCAACACGGCTTGTCGCGAACAGGGGGACCCTGACCGGCAGCATCGGCGTCATTTCGGAATTCCTCCAGGTGAAGGACGCACTTGAGAAGCTCGGGATTTCTCTGAAGACCATCAAGGCAGGGAAGCTGAAAGACGCGGGCTCGCCGGTGAAAAACATGACGGAAGATGACCGGGCGTACTTCCAGACCCTGATGGACGATGTCCACAGGCAATTCATGGATGTGGTTGCCCGCGAACGGAAGATGTCGCCGGAGAAAGTCCGCGATCTGGCGGATGGGAGGGTATTCACAGGCGAACAGGCGGTGGAACTCGGGCTCGTCGACACGCTCGGGACGTTTGAAGATGCCGTGAGGATCGCGGCGGGGATCGCCGGAATCAGCGGTGAGCCTTCGATTGTGAAAGAGAGACGGCGGCAGGGCTGGTGGGACATGATGTTCGGGGGGGCAGGGGAGACGCTCCGCGATATCAAGCAGGAACTCCTCGACCGGCCCGCCCTGTCGTACAGGTTTGCGGGTCCCCCGTATTGAGCCCCTACAACAACTAAGGAGATCCTGCGTTGACGAAGGCAGATATCGTGGACACCATTGCCACCGCCACGGGCCTGACGAAGGTTGAGACGGAAGCTGTCGTCGACGGGTTTATCTCGACCGTCATCAATGCCCTGAAGGAGGGGAAGAACATCGAGATCCGCGGCTTCGGGAGTTACAAGGTCAAGAAGCGGAAAGGGCGTGTTGCACGAAACCCCCGGACAGGCGAGCAGGTGATGGTCGGTGAGCACTGGGTCCCGCTGTTCAAGGTATCCAAAGAAGTCAAGAGCCTCGTCAACGAAAACCTGCAAAAGGGCCAGTCCTGATGGCGGTTGCGAAGCTCGTGTGCGGCGAC
>DASVIU010000182.1:0-5308 GCA_036386275.1 Bacteroidota bacterium
GGAGGGATTGAAGGGATTCGGGTAATTCTGGTCGAGCGAATATTCCTTCGGCAGATTGCCGCCTGATCCGACACCGGCAATGGCGCCCGATGAAACTACAGAAGATGTGAGGGGGTTTGTGATCGTGCCGTTGATCGCGACCTGGAGCTCCGTCGGTGAGGCACCGAACCAGTCTTTGAGTACGGAAGCATAGACGGAGCGGAAGTCGAACTGGAGCGGAATGTTGTCGTTGACAGTCGGGGTGACAGGGAGTACCGGGCTTGTCCCCATGATCCCCGCGTTGACTTTCGTCCCGAACATGATGACCGGCTCAGCCGTGCCATGGTCGGTCCCTAAGCTCGCATTGGATACGATACGCCTGCCGAATTCTGAGAAGGTCATCCCCAGGACCCGGTCCTGCACGCCCATGAGCCGCAGATCGTCTTCGAAGGCTGTGATGCCCACAGAAAGTTTGCCGAGAAGCGTTGCGTGCCCCCCCAGGGTTGTATCAGCAGCCGTTACCTGGGCGGAGTGAGTGTCAAATCCGCCTATATTGACTACGTAGATGCGACTCTGAAGCCCTCCTGCAATGAGCTGCGCGACGATTTTAAGCTGGTCGGCCAGCGAGTTCTGTCCGGCCGCCGGATAGAGCGTCGAGAGATTCTTCCCCTTTGAGGCCGCGGTCTTGATCGAGCTGGTGTATGTTTGCGTTGCCTGCGCTACCTGCCGTATAAATGTGATCTCGTGTCCGGCGGGGGTCGCCGGCGGAGTGTCCGAGCCACCCGGGAGAAAGTAGGACGCGTTCGGATTTGTCACTGCCAGCCCCATGGAGATCGTGGGACCCTGGAGTCCGGGTGTGACGACAGAGCTGATCTGGATTGCCAGAGGATCGGGGACCGCAGGCGTGGGGTACGCCCCGGGATAGCCCGGGAAGTCCTGGTCGAGGTAGCGCCCGAGCCAGCCGGAGTTCCCGATGACGTTCGCATCCGTCGCCGTCAGCCAGATATCGGTCGCGCGGAAGTGGGAGAAGTTCGGATTCGGGTAACTCACCGACTGGACGATCAGGAGGTGACCGTTGTTGTAGAGCGATTGAAGTCCCGTCATCGCCGGGTGCAGGCCTGTCGCGGCGGTGAGACCCAGGACCTTGTTTGACGGGATGAGTATGTTGGACCGGGCCGCACTCAGCGACGAGTAGCGGTCGAGCGGGATGACCATGTTGAGCCCGTCGTTTCCCCCGGCCAGCTGAACAAGGACAAGGATGCGGTTTGTCGAGAATGCCGCGGATGTCAGCGCCTCGATGATGGGCGAGCGGCCATAGGCCTTCAGCGCGAATCCGTTCAGAAGGAACGGCAGCGTGGTCGCAGGCACAGCCCGGGTGATAAAATCTCTCCTGTTCATGCTTTTCCCCCCCCGTTGGACTCATCCCGCCCCAAAGCGGCGGGACTGTTAGGACAGTTGGTACTCCGGCATCTCCATCATGAGCGCCAGGAGCGCCTGAAGTTTGCCTTTCACCGCGCTCAACTTTGCCGCGTTTGTCGGATCGGCCAGGTATGCGGCCCATTCGGTCGTCCACTCATAATCCGGAAGACCGGGGAGGAGCGTTTCCTTCAGGAATGCCGTCTGGGCCGTCGTGGGGGTCACCGCAAAAAGGAACTGCGATGCCTCGTTCACGATGACATTCGGGTCCGCGGGGTTTGAGAGCGTCTTCACGAACGCGATCGGGTCGATCTGGAGCTTCCCCCCGGAGGTATTGTAGCCGTTCCCAATCAACGCATCCGAGAGGTTCCTCCTCTTGGGGAGCGTGTCGGAGTTGATCCAGAGTTCGTTGTACTCCGGGTTCTGATAATACGCCTGCCAGCCTGCGACGTTGGGTTGTTCTCCGATGTCCTGATCCATGGTTGCCGTCAGGACCGCCAGAGCGTACCAGGTCGCGTATTGTTTGGTAACGTCCGTCGAGATGATCGGTATGCTGAACTGACGGATGAGGGCGGCCACGAAGTCGATGGGGCTTTTGATGAAGCAGCCCATGTTGACGGGATCGAAGAAATGGGCGCTTTTCAGGAGCGCGCTCAAGGCAGGGGCAACGTTGAAATTGTTGGAAGAGATCAGATTTGCCATCGGCGTGATCACGTTTGCCTCGGTGTTCGCATCGATCACGTAGTACACGAACCATCGATAGAATTTCCGGCTGATAAACCGGGCCACTTTGTTGACACCGTCCGGGTCGGTTTGCGAGAATATCATGGTGAGCATCGCAGTCAGCTCGGCCTGGCCGTCAGTCCCCCCCTTGATAATTGTGTTATTGTAACGGGCGGAAAATGTCTTATCCGTCGTGTCGTGCCGTGTGCTGTCGAAATATCCGGTCTGCGTCCCAATCGTGGTGTCAACGTTCTGATACTTGCGCCATCCGGTCAGAACATGGGCCGCCGCTTTGACATCGGCTTCCGTGTAGTTTGTGTAGTCTCCCGGCCCGGCCAGCGGTCCTTTGCCTATCGTGAAGAGCTCCTGAAGTTCGCGACCATAGTTTTCGTCCGGACCGGTTTTCACGTTGTTGGTCCCGTTCAGGTAGATCAGCATCGCCCCGTCCTGCGTGATAGCGTTCGCCACGTCCTTGAAGTTGCCGAGAACATTGTGGCGGAGGAGCGCATTGTACCTGTAGGAGTACCGGGGGTCATTGACCGTGCTCAGCTGCGTGACGAAATGATCTGTCCAGAAGAGGGTCAGCTTTTCCCGTACGGAGAGCCCCTGGTTCAGTATCAGACCGATCCACCAGGCTTTGAGCGAGTTGATCCTGAGTCCCGTGGGGTTGGTTGTGGTGTTCGAGTAGAGGGCGTCCACCCACGTGCTCCCCACGGGGACGAGTTCGCTTGTGCTTGTCGCAAGTGGCTGGGTGGGCTCGTCCGCCTGGGGCGTGAGGAGCAGGTCCACTGCGTCACTCGCGGTGGCTGCCCCCTTAAGCGTGTCCAGGTGCGCCTTGGAGGGACCAAACGTGGCGCGCCTGAGGAGATGAGACATCTGGGTTATGGTCCACGGCCCGGCGTAGGGTTCCAGGCCCGCTGTGGTGCGGGAGACTACCGGTGTGGATTTGTTTGCAAACGGGCTGGCGCCGACGTCCTGCTTCCGTGCTTCCTGCACACCATCTTCTTCGTCCGGCCCGAGAACCGCACTCGCGATTCTCGCAAGCGAGTCACGTCGTCTCATTGCCATTCCCCCCCGAATGATTGCCGTTCCTTGCAGATGCGTAGTGAGCAAAATCTGATAATTTAAATGATGATTGTCAAGTTTTCGTAGTTTTTTTCTGATATACCTTCCACGGTTTTTTCCGGATTTGAAGAGTTTTTACACACTATCTATGCGAAACAGGATCTCCGGAGATCCGGACCCGTTGATTGGTCATTCCAGATCTCGTATATTTTATACTCTTGTCTTTACCCCCTTTCAACAATTAACCTGGAGTCCCCCCCATGAAACAAATCACAATTTTTTCGGTCCTGCTGATTGCCGTCGCCGTGCTGATTGCCGGCTGTGGGAAATCAGAGGAGTTCAAGAAGCTCGAGTCGGATATGTACGCTTCCGTGACAGCGATGCACGATGACGGCATGTCGCTGATGAACAAGGGAAGGGATCTTTCGACCAAGATCGATGGCGCCGTCGCGATGTACGACTCGATGGCGGCAAAGTATCCGAAGCAGTTTGAGGGTCATTCGAGCGACGACCTGAAGGCCGCAAAGGAAAAACTCTCGCATGCAACGACGTCGATGAAGGAGTGGATGTCCGGGATGAAGCCGTACGACCCGACGATGGACCACGCGCAGGTCATGGACCAGCTCACGAAGGCGAAGGAGGGGGTGACGAAGGTGAAGAGCGACTTCCAGGATGCGATCTCCGCCGCCACCACCGCGCTTGACAGCCACAAAGCGTTCGCGGAAGAAATGGCAACGAAACTCGCTGCGGGCGTCAAGAAGGTTGCAAAGAAATAACTCTTCCCTTCAGTCTGTCCGGGGGATTGCCGGCGATGGCGATCCCCTTTTTCTTTCCGAGATCCCGCGTGCCCCGGTTTAAAGTAACTCTGGAATACGAAGGGACCCGCTACAGCGGATGGCAGGTCCAGAAGAACGCCCCCACGGTACAGGGAGAGCTTCACCGTGCACTCCGCTCCGTGTTCAAATCCGCCGAGTTTGAGCTCTACGGCTCAGGGCGAACGGACGCCGGCGTTCATGCGCTGGGGCAGGTGGCACACCTCGATGTGACCACCGTCCTCGCCCCGGAGATCATTCGGATGAAGGTGAACGACAAGCTCCCCCCCGACATCAACATCATCGAGGTGGAGAAGGCGGCCCCCACTTTCCATGCGCGCCACGATGCGACAGCGCGGAGCTATCTGTACCAGGTGTCACGGAGGCGCACCGCACTCGGCAAGCGGTATGTCTGGTGGGTGGGAGATGCGCTCGATACCGGGCGGATGCGCTCGGCCGCCCGTTTGTTTTCGGGTATGAAGGACTTCCGTTCGTTTACAGACGACGACCCTGAAGAGAAATCCACGAAGGTCTTCATTGACGACTTCCGCATTGAAGAGGCAGACGACCTGATACTCTTCCGCGTGTGCGGCTCGCATTTTCTCTGGAAACTCGTCCGGAGGCTGGTCGGCGTGATTGTGGAGGCAGGAAGGGGACGTCTGGCGGTGGAAGATGTGCCCCGGCTTTTCGATGCGGGAACAGAGATTCCGGCCAAGCTTACCGCGCCCCCCTCGGGCCTCTTTCTGGAAAAGGTGTATTACGGGGGAGAACAGAGGCGCAGCGAACTGAGACCAGTACTATTCGTCACTCATGAGCGATAACAAGATCATATTCTCCATGGCGGGAGTCGGCAAGGTTGTCAAGCCGAACCGCCAGATCCTGAAGGACATCTACCTGTCGTTCTTTTACGGGGCAAAGATCGGGGTCCTCGGACTGAACGGTGCAGGGAAGAGCACGCTTCTAAGACTCATCGCCGGCATCGACACCGACTACCTCGGCGAAATATCGGTCCAGAAAGGGATAACGTTCGGCTATCTTCCACAGGAGCCGGAACTCGAATCGTCGAAGACAGTGAAGGAAGTTGTTGAAGAGGGGGCACACGAGACTATAAAGCTCCTGAAGGCTTTCGAGGATGTGAGCAACAAGCTCTCGGAACCGGACGCAGATTTCGACAAGCTGCTGGATCAACAGGCGACTCTCCAGGAGCAGATCGACCACCGGAACGCGTGGGACCTGGACAGCAAGCTCGAACAGGCGATGGATGCCCTCCGATGCCCCCCCGGCGACACCAAGGTCGAGGTCCTCTCCGGAGG
>DASVIU010000183.1:0-1862 GCA_036386275.1 Bacteroidota bacterium
TGACCGTGCTCCGTTACGAGCAGGACGAGATCCGGGAAGTGGGAGAGGTGAATGCCGGATCCGGGGAGGAGGGGGGGAGACATGAAGGGGACGGGAAGCGCTGATCACGTCAAAGAGCGGGTAGCGCCGCGCGGCGCGATCAGCTCCTGGCCTGCAGGGGAACGTCCGAGGGAGAAGCTCCTCCGGAACGGCGTGCAGACGATGAGCGACGCCGAGCTGATCGCGATCCTGATCCGGACGGGAAACCGGGCACGGACTGCGCTCGATCTGGCGTGCGGAGTTCTCGAAGGGGGGAGGGGACTTGCCGGACTGGCACGGCGCAATGCCCGCGAGCTGATGCGCGTGGAAGGGATCGGTGAGGCGAAAGCGCTCGGGATACTCGCCGCCTTCGAGCTCGGGCGCCGCCTTCAGGCGGACAGCGGGGGAAAACGGACGCCCCTGCGGACGCCGGAAGATGCCGCACGGCTGGTCGTCCCCCGCCTGCGCGATCTGACGCACGAAGTGTTCGCGGTCCTGGTCCTCGACACGCAGAACGGGGTTCTCGCCACCGTCGAGCTGTCGCGCGGCACGCTCAATGCAAGCCTTGTGCACCCGCGCGAGGTGTTCAAGGCGGCGATCGACCACGTGGGCGCCGCCGTGCTTGTCGTTCACAACCACCCGAGCGGGAATCCCGAGCCGAGCGGGGAAGACATCGCGATCACGCACCAGCTCGCCGAGGCAGGGAGGATCCTGGGAATACCGCTGCACGATCATCTGATCGTCGGTGGAAACGGTTACGTAAGCCTTGCAGAACGGGGGCTGCTTTCCTGATCCGGGGGATGGCGTACCCGGCTGCGTGCTGTTTGCGCGAGTCATCCCAATGGTCTATTGACAAAACGGACTTTTTTACTTTTATTGTAACCCATGTCACACACCGCCTATTGTTCAGTTTTCCCTTTTCACCCATCAAACTCAGGAGGGGTTCCAATGCAAAAGCTCAACAGGACGGTCACCGCACGAGCGTTGGCCATCCTCTTTGCGGGTTCGTTCGTTTTGGCCGGTTGCTCGTCAAGCCCTGACGATGCACAGCTGAAGCAACTGAACGACCTCAAGGAGGAAGTCTCGGCACTGCAGAAGGACGTGGCGTCCAAGGAGGAACAGAAGAGCGCTCTTGACAAGCAAATCGCCGAGAAAAACGCGAAGCTGAAGAAGTGCAACGACGATCAAGCGATCGTGAAGCAGCGGCTGGCAAAGTAAACGCACGAACAACGACCAGGAGTCTCACCCCATGAAACTGAAATCAATGAATGTCGTGCTTGCCGCGCTTCTCGTCTTCGCCCTGGGAGCCGCGGTGGCACAGGACAAGATGACGAAGGACCAGTGGCAGGCGGAAATCACCAAGTACACGACGATGGTGAATGACCTGAGCGCAAAGGCGAAGGCGCTCGGCAATGATGTGACGGGATTGAACGCGCAGTCCACGCAGCTCGACGCTGACTACCAGAAGTGCATGGACGCCCTCTATGCCCTCGTCGGCTCCGACGCTTCCAAGGCGGCCTCGTACCGCGCGGACATCGAATCGGCGGAGAACAAGGCGAATGAGCTCTCCCGCCTCTCCGACGCCGATCTCGTTGCGCGCAGCGGCGAGGTCGATGCGCTGGCCGGGACCGTGAAAGGACTCTGGGAGAACAAGCTGTCGCTCATCCCCGAGTTCTGGGACCGCCTGACCGCCCTCAACGACAAGGTCAAGAGCCTGCAGGCCACGCTGGCCAACCAGGTGAAAGTGTACACAGTCGGAACCTGGGCGAAAAACCGGGATTGCCTCTGGAACATCTCCAAGAAGAAGGAGATTTACGACAACGCATGGCTCTGGCCCAAGATCT
>DASVIU010000184.1:0-5091 GCA_036386275.1 Bacteroidota bacterium
GCGCAGGAGTATCCCATGACAATCCGTCTCCTTTGTCTTGTTCTTCTTCTCCTCCCCGCGTGTTCCGGCGGCGCCTCCGATCTCTCGGTGGTGAGCAAATCTCTCCAGCACGACGTCAACGCAAGCACGGCCGGCGGGATGGGTGAAGTGCCGTCATCGGGATCGATCTACTGGGTGGAGGGGAAGGTGAAAAACAGCGGGGAGACCGGCGTCAATCACGTCACGATAACGTTCAGGGTGACGGACGGGGCGTCGACGCTGGTGCTTTCTGCGGAAGTTCCGACGGTCCCCGCAGGGAAGACCGTCGATTTCAGGACGCCTGTCCAGGTGTCACGCACCGGGCTCAGACTGGTCGAGGAAGACCCCGGGATAACCGCCGGCCGCTGATCAGGCCGACTGCTTCCGTTCCTCGTAGCTGTAGAGAGGTTCCTTCTTCTTCATGATCACGTCCTTCGTGATCGTGCACGAAGCGACGTTCCGTTTCTCGGGAAGCGAATACATGATGTCGAGGAATACCTCCTCGATGATCGAGCGGAGCGCGCGTGCTCCGGTTCCCCGCTCGATCGCCTTCTGCACGACGGCCTTCAGCGCACTCTCCTCGAACACCAGCTCGACCCCCTCCATCCGGAAGAGCTTCCTGTACTGCTTGACGATCGCGTTTTTCGGGCCCGTCAGGATGCTCAGCAGCGCGTCCTCTCCCAGCGAATGGAGCGCCGAGACCAGCGGTACGCGACCCACGAATTCCGGGATCATGCCGAATTTGACAAGGTCCTCGGGCTGCACGAGGGGGAGCAGCTGGTCGGTCACGCCGTCCTTTTTTCCCTTGATCTCGGCGCCGAACCCCACGGGGTTCTGGTTCACGCGGCGGCCGATGATCTTGTCGAGTCCCTCGAACGCCCCGCCGCAGATGAACAGAATGTTGCGCGTGTTGATGTTGATGAGGCTTTGCTCGGGATGCTTGCGCCCTCCCTTGGGGGGTACACCGGCGATCGTCCCCTCGAGTATCTTCAAGAGCGCCTGCTGCACTCCCTCCCCCGAGACGTCGCGGGTGATCGACGCGCTTTCGCTCTTTCGGGCGATCTTGTCTATCTCATCGATATAGACGATCCCCCGTTCCGCCTTCTCCACGTTGTATTCGGCGTTCTGAAGGAGATGCACGAGGATTGTCTCGACGTCGTCCCCCACATAGCCCGCTTCGGTCAGCGTCGTGGCGTCCGCAATGGCGAACGGCACATCGAGTATCCGCGCCAGCGTCTGGGCCAGGAGGGTCTTTCCCGTCCCGGTCGGGCCGATAAGGAGTATGTTCGTTTTTTCGATCTCGACGTCGTCCCCGTCGTACACGGGGTCCCGCGCGTCAATCCGCTTGTAATGGTTGTATACCGCCACGGCGAGGGTTCTCTTGGCATGCTCCTGGCCGATGACGTAGTCGTCGAGCGCCTCTTTGATCCGCGTCGGCGTCAGCGCTCCGCGCGGACCCTTCCGCGCGTTGAAGGAGGACATGCTGTTCCGGATGATATCCACCGAGCTGGAGACGCAGATATCGCAGATGTATACCTCGGGTCCTGCGATAATACTCTGGACCTCCTCCGGGGAGCGGCCGCAGAACGAGCAGTGTATCTGGTCGCCGGTCTTGGGTTTCTGAGCCATGATCGTGGGTCCGGACGTTACTTTTTCTCTCGTTCTTTCTTCGTGTAGACGATGTCGATGAGTCCGTAGGCCTTCGATTCTTCCGACGACATGTACCGGTCGCGGTCTGTGTCCCGTTCGATGACTTCCAGGGACTGGCCCGTGTGGTGCGCCAGTATCTCGTTGAGCCTTTTCTTGGTGCGGAGGATCTCCTCGGCCTGGATGCTGATGTCGGACGCCGTCCCCTGCACGCCCCCCCAGGGCTGGTGGATCATGATGCGCGAATTCGGCAGCCCGGAACGCTTTCCCTTCGTCCCTGCCGTCAGAAGCACCGCACCCATGCTGGCGGCGAGGCCGATGCAGATTGTCGAGACATCGGGGCGGATGTACTGCATCGTGTCGTAGATCGCGAGCCCGGAGGAAACGCTTCCCCCCGGACTGTTGATATACAGATTGATGTCCTTGTCGGGGTCTTCCGATTCGAGGAACAGGAGCTGCGCTATGACAAGGCTGGCGATCACGTCGTCGACCGGCGTGCCGATGAATACGATCCGTTCCTTCAGTAGGCGGGAAAAGATGTCATACGCCCGTTCACCGCGTCCCGTCTGTTCCACCACCATCGGGACGAGCTGGTTGTACGTCTTTACATCTCGCATGGGAGCCCTTCGTCTGTTATGATTGCCGCGGACTGTCCTCGATTACTTTTTCAGTGATCTTCGCGTTCGACCGGAGAAACGCCATGAGCTTGTCCGAAAGTATGCGGTTCTCGGCTGTGCTGGATTTCTTGTAAAACTGGAGCAGCCGCTCCTTTTCAAGGCCGATCTTCGCGGCCTCGCGATCCGCCATCTCCTCGACCTCGGCGTCGCTGACCGTGATCTTCTCCTCCTCGGCGATCCGCCCGCTCAAGAGCAGCCACTGCGCCTGCCATGTGGCGGAGGAGCGGTTCTCCTCCCGGAACTTCCCTTCGTCGAACCCTTTCGCCAGTTTCCGGTCGCGCGACCGGTTGCGGACGTCCTCGACGTACGAGTCCAGAAGCCCCGACACGATGGATTCGGGGATGGGGAAGGGATGGGCCTCGACGAGCGACTTCGCGATATTGTCATTCAGCTTTGCCGTCGACTCTTCCTCCCAGTACCGTTCGATGTCGCGCCGCAGGTTTTTCCGGAACTCATCGACGGACGTGACCTTCTCTCCGGTGATCTTCTTGATAAGCTCGTCATCGAACGGCGGGAGTATCACCTGTTCGATCCCGGTGACAGTCAGCGAAATATGCGTTGTGTGAGAGTGGTCTCCGTGCCGGGACTCCAATTTCGTCCGGTACGTCTCCCCGGTGGCGGCCCCCGCAAGGGCGTCGCAGATCTCACGGGCAAGAGTCTCGTCCGAGAGGTCGAACCGCGCCCCCGGGGTCTTCTTGCCGATCAGCGGTGTCCCCGACTCGTCCAGTTCCTGCACGTCCGCGGTGACGATGTAGCCGGTGTCGGTCACCTTCTCCGCGGCGGCGGTCGAGCTGTTCGCGCGCCGGATCTTCTGGATCTCGGACTCCACTTCAGCATCGGTGACGATATGGATCGGCTTCTCGACCTTGATCCCCCTGTAGGCGCCGAGAGTGATCTCGGGCTTTACCTCGTACTTGATCTTGAAATGAAAATGGTCCCCACGCTTGAAATCCATGTCCACAATCGTCGGCTGCCCGACGGGGTGGATGTCCTTTTCTTCCATCGCTTTCCGGTAGAAGTCGCTGGCGATGTCGTCCAGGGCGTCTTGCTCGATGGCCTCTCCGTAGAGCTGCTTGATCATCGGCATCGGGACTTTTCCCTTGCGGAATCCCTTGATCTCGGCCTTCGGACGGTACTTTTCGTACGCCCGTTCGAACATCGGCTGGATGTCATCCTGCGTGAGCTGAATATCCGCTTCCTGCTGGACGTCTGAAACGTTGTTGATCGAAACCTGCACCTTCTGAACCTTTCCGGAAAAGAATGAATGGCCGCGGCCACAGCCGTCCTAACACGACGCGGCGGCGCTCCGTTCCGTTACGGCGGCATGGTGGGTAGAGGGGGACTTGAACCCCCACGGATTGCTCCATTGGATCCTAAGTCCAACGCGTCTGCCAATTCCGCCATCTACCCGTTCGGGGCGTACCAGCGTGGCCTGAAGACTGCAAACCTTAAAATACGCTTTTCCCGACGGAACTTCAAGACACACAGGAATCGAAAGAATCCCTCAATCGAAGCTCAAAAAGGAAGGGGTTTCTTGCAGAAGGGGTGGAGGGCGGGTCTCCGGGAGATCGCCCGGGAAACAGGTCAGAAAGCAGGAATGAGGAGCCGGATCGTCGTCCCCTGGTTCACCACAGACTCGATTTCCAGCCTGCCGTGGTGGTCATCGACGATCTTCTTGACAATGGCCAGCCCCAGCCCGGTGCCGTGGCGTTTGCCGTAGGTGAAGAAGGGCTCGAGGATCTTGGACCGGATCTCATCGGGTATGCCGCAGCCGGTGTCCGTGAATCCGATCGCAAGCGTGCCGTCCAGCTTCTCCGTCCGGATAGTCAGCGTCCCGCCGTCCTTCATCGCGTCGGCGGCGTTGCCGGCGAGGTTGTAGAACACGCGGACCATTTTCTCCACGTCCATCGTGCACTCTCCGGCGAACCGGAAATCGCGCACGACGTTGACTTTCCGTTTGAGGAGGTCCCTTTCGATGAACGAGAGCGCCCCCTCCATGACGTCTTCG
This sequence comes from Bacteroidota bacterium, assembly GCA_036386275.1. Classification (GTDB taxonomy): domain Bacteria; phylum Bacteroidota; class Ignavibacteria; order UBA10030; family UBA6906; genus Fen-1273. The sequence goes on from DASVIU010000184.1 coordinate 4,351, forward strand.
AGGGCGATCGTCTCGAGGTGGATATCGCTTACACCGCGGGAGAAGTCAAGGATCTCCTGCGTCATGTTGACGAACCGGTCGACCTGCCGTATCATCTCATCGGCGAGCTGGGCCGACTCGGCGTCACCGGTCTTCTTCTTGATCACCTGCGCGTACATGCGCAGCGTCCCCATCGGGTTCTTAATGTCGTGTATGATGGTGCTTGCCATCTTCCCTACGGCGGAGAGCCGCTCGCTCTGGACCATCTCACGGGCGAGGCGGGCGTTCTCCAGTGCGATCGAGGCGTGGACGGAGAGGGCGTCGATAAATGACTCGTCTTCGCCGAGGAACGGTCCCTCCCGCTTGTTCAGGAATTGGAAGACCCCGAAGATCTTTCCATCCTTGTCCCTCATCGGCATGCAGAGGACATTGTGCGTCTTGTAGCCGCTTTTCTTGTCGATCTCAGGGTTGAAGCGGGGGTCCTTGTATGCATCGGTGATGTTGACGACCTCACCGGTCTTGGCCACGTAGCCTGCGAGACCCTTACCGACCGGGAGACGGATCTCGACGATGTTGTTCCCCTGGGCCACCCTTGACCAGAGTTCGCCGGTCGCCGCATCGAGCATATAGAGCGTTCCTCGGTCCGCGTTGATGCTGCGCGAGGCGGCGTCCAGGATCAGCCCGAGAAGCTTGTCGATCTCGATCGCAGAATTGACGCTCTTGCTCGCCTCGACGAGCATGTTGAGGCGGTCCACCTGCTCC
>DASVIU010000185.1:0-1519 GCA_036386275.1 Bacteroidota bacterium
ATCGTGCGGAAGAGTCTCCGTGAGGCCCTGGCGGATCTCCATGAGCAATGGGGGGCGGACCCGAAGAACTGGCGCTGGGGGAATCTTCACACCGTATCCCTCAGACATCCCTTCGGACTCCAGAAACCCCTGGACCGCATATTCAATGTCGGCCCCTTCCCCGCAAGCGGGGGCTCCACCGCGCTCGTCAGCTTCGAGTACGATCTGAACTCGCCGTTCGCCGTGACCGTCGGTCCTTCGTTCCGGCAGATATTCGACATGGGTGGGGAATTCCGGTCGGTCCTCCCCCCCGGGGAATCAGGCCAGGTGTACCATTCTCACTATGCGGACCAGACCAGTCTCTGGCTGAACGGGGCCTACCGGACCGGCGTGTTCCGCGGACCGGCGCGCGCCGACATGGAACGTCTCATCCTGGAGCCCGGTTGATGACCCCCGTAATCTCCCCCGGACTTTCACGGCGAATCGGTGACGCGCGCGCGATCGTCGCCTTTACCGGGGCGGGGGTCTCCGCCGAAAGCGGCGTCCCGACATTCCGGGGCACGGACGGGATCTGGTCGAAGCTTAAACCTGAAGAGCTTGCCAGCATGAGCGCGTTCATGAAGAATCCATCGATGGTCTGGGAGTGGTACGCCCACCGGAAGAAGATCATGAGCGGGATCGCACCCAACCAGGGTCACTTCGCACTCGCGCGGATGGAGAACCTCGCCCCGTCATTTGCCGTCATCACACAGAACATCGATGGCCTCCACCGCCGGGCGGGGAGCCGGACCGTCTATGAGCTGCACGGGAACATCGAACGGAACTATTGCATGAAGTGCGGGACGCCGTACGGGGACGATTTTGTGGTTGCCGCCGAGGGCGTCCCTCTCTGCCCGGCGTGCGGCGGACTCGTGCGGCCCGATGTCGTCTGGTTCGGCGAGATGCTCCCGGAAGATGAATGGGATGCCTCCGTGCGGGCGGCGGAAAGGGCGGACCTGTTCATGTCCATAGGCACGTCCGCGGTCGTCTACCCTGCGGCTTCGCTCCCGCTCGTCGCAAAACGGTCCGGCGCCTACCTGCTGGAAATCAACCCTGAACCCACGCCCCTGACTGCGCAGGCCGACGAGTACCTCCAGGGCGCATCCGGCGTTTTCCTCCCCCTTCTTGCCGGTGCCATGGAAGCGGCACGCCGATTGCCCCACTCACACCGATGACATCACAAGGCAGAATATGACCCCCCAGCGCGGGAAGACCAAAATCGTCTGTACGCTCGGACCGGCATCCTCATCCGTCGGAACGCTTGTCGACCTGATTCAATCGGGTGTGGGAGTCATGCGGCTCAACTTCTCGCACGGAACACAGGAACAGCATATCGAAGTGCTGAAGAACGTGCATCAGGCCGTCGAACAGTCCGGCGTCGTAGTATCCGTCCTGCAGGACCTCCAGGGACCGAAGATCCGCATCGGCGAGCTCAGCGTCCCGTCGATAGACCTCCGCCATGGGGAGAAGCTTGTCATCACCACCGAGCCGCTGGTCGGTG
>DASVIU010000186.1:0-12794 GCA_036386275.1 Bacteroidota bacterium
CTTTGAACAGCGTCATCACGACGAACACAAGCAGGATGATCGCCGACCAGCTGATGACGACCTTCAAAACCTTGTTCCAGTTGAAATCGTCGTCCTGGCGGAATTGCTGCCCGGGACGCTTCCCCTTCTGTCCGGGCCGGAACGGACGCCGTTTATTCGGCTCGTTGTTCCTGCGGTTATTGTCCTGGCTTCCTTTTTCGTCCATTACCCAGTACTGCTCCTCTCTTACGCCCCCGCTTTTGTGCGGGGCGGTTTCGCATGCAATCGGTAGATCGCCTTCAGGTTCCGCTCGCGCTGCGCATAGTCCAGACCGTACCCGATGACGAAATCGGACGGTATGCTGAAGCCGATGTAGTCGACCTGTGTCCCCGGTTTCACGGAGTCTGTTTTGAATAATAATGTAACAACCTTCATCGACCGGGGGTTCTGCGGCTCGATCAGGTGGCGTATATATTCGATGGAAAGCCCCGTATCAACGATATCTTCCACGATGATGATGTCCCGCCCCTCGACCTGGCAGTTTAGGTCCTTCAGGAGCCGTACGTTCCCCGAGCTTATCTTGGCGTCGCCGTAGCTCGAGAGCTTCAGGAAATCGACCTCGCAATCGACCTTGATCTCCCGGATCAGGTCGGCGAAGAATATGAACGACCCGTTCAGGATGCCGATGAAGACGGGGATCGTCCCCCTGTAGTTCCTGTCTATTTCCTTCGCAAGGCGCTTCACGGCGACCTTGATCCGCCGTTCGCTTATCATCTCGACGAACCGGTCGCCGTTCACTGTGATCTGGGCCGCCATGTCACCTGTCGGAGGGTGAAGAATATTCCAGCTTCAATACCCGGCGGGTTGCCGGGGTGATCTTGAACCGGTCGTCCAGCCTCATTCCGCACACCCAGATCACCTCGCCGCCGGCGGTAAGAAGTATCGGGATGCGGTGCTTCTCGTCAAGAGAGATCTTCTCGTCAACGAAGAAGTCGCTGATCTTTTTCCGTCCGCTCATTCCGAGTGGAACGAATGAGTCCCCCTCGCGCCAGTTCCGGAGTGTCATACCCTGCATCCCGGTCTGCCCCGCGTCGGCGTATTCCGTATCCCTGCCGGCGGACGGTCCGCGTGTGTCAACAAGCTGTGCGGCAAAGCGGAACCCCGCCAGCGTGTACTCCTGTCCCGGTTTCACGGAGATGGAAAACCCGCCTGTCTCGCCCCGGAGCCTGATGACGAGCTCGCCCCGGTTCCTGAACGCCTCAGTTCCGCCTGTGACAGTTACAATGGTTCCCGGCTCGTTCTCCAGGAGCCCCAGCACGGCCGCCACCCTCTCGCTTCCGGGAGGCTCACCCGACACCTCTTCCAGCGCCGCCAGTATTGCGTGCTGCCTCAATAGGAGAGGCCTGGCCAGGAGTTCTGAGACCGACAGATGGAGCCCGTCCCCTTGCCGGTCAATCGTGCACGCCTTGAGGACCTTCCGAGTCTCTTCCTTTAGATACGCTGCAACTGTGCGAAAATTGTCCCCGGAGCGGTTAATATTCCCGACCACAGCGGGGGAGACCAGTTCCTTCAGGAGCGGGAGGACGTGGTGGCGGACGGCATTCCGTGTATAGCCGTCCTTCGCGTTGGATGAGTCGGTACGGAATGGGATATGCTCGTTCCGCGCGTACTCTTCGATTTCCTCCCGCTCCGCAAACAGGAGCGGCCGGATGATGCCGTCCCGGGCGACAGGGATGCCCGACATCCCCTGAACGCCTGCTCCTCGGAACAGGTGGAGGAGAATAGTCTCCGCGTTGTCGTCCGCGTGGTGCCCGGTCGCAATGAGTCCTGCCCCCGTAGTCTCCCGGAGCCGGATGAGGAAATCGTACCGGAGATCGCGCGCAGCTTCTTGTATGCCGACGCCCCGCCGCTTGGCCTCGCCGGCTGTATCTCCCCGGCCAGCGTGGAAGGGGAGTCCGTACTTGCGTGTGCGTTCGGCAACAAAGGCCTCGTCGGCGTCCGATTCTTCACCGCGCAGACCGTGGTTAAAATGCCCGACGAGAAGCGTCAATCCCCGGTCCTTCAGGAGAAGATCGAGAAGGACCATCGAATCGCCCCCGCCGCTCACCGCCACAACCACTGTCTCCTTTTCACCGAACAGCGCGTTTGTGCGGCTGAATTCCCTGAAACGCGAAGGAAGAGTATTCGGGGAGAGCATGGCGGCACCGTTGGACCGTGGTAGCGGGAGAGGGATTCGAACCCCCGACACACGGATTATGATTCCGTTGCTCTAACCAGCTGAGCTATCCCGCCAAGTCCAGCCAAGATACGCTTTCGGCGTCTAAAGAGCAACAGAATCCCGGCTCCTCCCTCTCCGCATATCGTTGAAGTTCGGTAAGAAAATGGATATATTCCCCGCATTCACCACGGAATAACGGCGGATGACCCGTAAGGACGCTCTGCTTTACGAGAATGCGAGGTTTTATGAAGCGTTCGAGCGCTCCAGCATCGAAATGATGGAGGAGATCTGGTCGGATTCGTCCGCTGTCCGTTGCATCCATCCGGGCTGGAGCATCGTCGAGGGACGGCAGGCCGTTCTTGAAAGCTGGCAAAGGATATTCGAGGGAGATGTGCATATGAAGGTCACCCTCCGCAATGTCCGGGCGGACGTGTACGGAAACATCGGCGTCGTCGTTCTGCAGGAAGAAGTCCTCTATACAACGGGAAAGCTCTCGAACACCGGTTCCGTCATGGCGACGAACGTTTTCGAATACGATGGAAAAGACTGGAAGCTGATCCATCACCACGGCTCCCCGACGGTGGTCGTGGAGGAGCAGGAGGGGGAGAATTTCCGCTACAACTGATATCGCCGGCGCTTTCGCGTGGTGCGAGCGGCTCACCCGCAGCCATTACGAGAATTTCCCTGTTGCCTCCCTGTTTATTCCACGGGACAAACGTCCCTATGTCTGTGCTGTGTATGCCTTCGCGCGGACTGCCGACGACTTTGCGGATGAAGGGGGCGACCCGCCTGAGGAAAGGCTCCGGAAGCTCGACGAGTGGCAGAAGAAACTCGATGCCTCTTATGAAGGGAGGGCCGACCACCCCGTCTTCGTCGCGCTTGCAGAAACGGCGTCGCGGACCGGAATTCCGAAGTCCCTGTTTTCCGACCTCCTCCTGGCATTTCGTCTGGATGTGACAAAAGCGCGATATCCTTCCTCCGCCGAACTCCTCCAATACTGTGCGTTTTCAGCAAATCCGGTCGGACGGATCATCCTGCAGATATTCAACGGCACAAATTCACGTTCCTGCGCCCTTTCCGACAGCATATGCACAGGCTTGCAGCTTGCAAACTTCGCGCAGGATGTCTCCGTGGACTGGCGCAAAGGACGCCTCTACCTTCCGCTTGACGATCTAGGCCGTTTTGGTTATACTGAAGGCGAGATAGAACGGGGTACGGTTGACCGGCGATTCAGGGAGATCATGAAGCTTCAGGTCGACCGTGCCCGCGGGTTCCTTCTTGCGGGATCACCTCTCGTCGGGGAAGCTCCCCGGGCAATCCGGTTTGAACTCGCGCTGACAGTGCGGGGAGGATTGGCCATATTGAAGAGTGTTGAACGGACGGGGTTCGACGTCCTCCGCCGGAGGCCCGTCATCTCCGTCCTGGAAAAAGGGCGCATTGTCCTCATGGCGATTGCACGCAGAAACGCATGGACCGCACAGCCTCCGCAATAACAAAAAGCAGTAACACGAGCTTCTACTACTCGTTTTCGCTTCTGCCCAGACAGAAGCGGGAGGCGATCCACGCCGTGTATGCCTTCTGCCGCTACACGGACGACATCGTGGACGAAGGGACCGACCAGCACAGCAAGATCCTCCGGTTGCGCCGCTGGCGCATGGAGCTGGGGCGGGCGCTCCGGGGAAAATCCTCCTACGTGATACTCAACCAGCTCGGCGCAACGGCCCGCAAGTTCAACATCCCGGTCGATCACTTTTACGACCTGATCCGGGGGATGGAGATGGATCTGAGCAAGACGCGCTACGAGACGTACGAGGAGCTGTACCGCTACTGCTATCTCGTCGCTTCCACCGTCGGACTCATGTGCCGCCAGATATTCGGGTACAGGAACGATTCGACACGCGACTACGCGGTCAATCTCGGCATCGCGCTCCAGCTGACGAACATACTCCGGGATATCAAGGAAGACGCACGAAGGGGACGGATCTACATCCCCGCAGAAGACCTTCGCCTCTTCGGCTACACAGAGGAGGATCTTCTCGCCTGCCGGTATACGCCGGAGTTCGTGAACCTTATGCGCTTCGAGTGCGACAGGGCGAGCAAGTACTTCGACATCGCCCGCGCCGCGCTCGGCAATGAAGACAAGAGGTTCTTTTTCGCGGCGCGCATCATGTGGTCGATCTACGCGCACACGCTCCAGCGGATCAAGCGCTCCAACTACAACGTTTTCGAGCGGCGCATCTCCGTTCCCGGGCTCCTGAAGGTCCTCATCACGTTCCGCTACTGGCTCAGCAACACGCTGAAATATTCCTGGCTCGGCCGCTCATGGCGTCCCGACCACCCCAGTCCTCAAACCGAGTGAACCCTGTTGTCATCGTCGGCGGAGGCCTCAGCGGGCTGGCCGCCGCAGTTCACCTCTCCTCCCGCCGGATCCCTGTTCTTCTCCTCGAACAGCGCAAGTTCCTCGGCGGGCGTGCCTATTCGTTTGTCGATGACTCCACGGGGACGGTCATCGACAACGGGCAACACGTGCTGATCGCCGGCTACACGCACACGATGGAATTCCTCGGGAGGATCGGCACGCGCGACCGTCTCGCCGTCCAGGGCGATCCGGAGCTCGTGTTCCACCATCCGGAGCGGGGATTCTGTACGTTCCGGCTCCCGCTCCTTCCGTCTCCGCTCCATCTCCTCGGTGGCATTATCACGACCGATCTCTTTTCTCCCCGGGACAAGATCCGCATGCTCCGTGCAGGGGGGGCGCTTAGGTCGTTCCGGACGGAAGCGGTCGGGGGAATGACAATTGAGGCCTGGCTTGATTCAATCGGGCAATCGGCGGAGACGAAGCGGTCGTTCTGGGAGCCGCTGGCCGTCGCCATCATGAACGAGCGGATCGGCGTCGCCTCGGCGGTCGTGTTCATCCGGGCGCTTCGCACGGCGTTTCTCTCCGGCCGGCGCGGGACCGCGCTCGCCATTCCGACCGTCGGCCTGAGCGATCTGTACGTCGGCCCCGCCCGGGCGTTCATTGAACGGCAGGGGGGGGTCCTCCGCTGCGGTGCCGATGTTACCGGGAGTGTTGTGGACGGGGAGAATGTCGCCGGTGTCCGGCTCAAAGAGGGGGAGATGATCGGGTGCTCGGCCCTGATCCTCGCCGTCCCCTCATACAGGGCCCCTTCGCTCCTCCCTGCCGCCCTTCGCACAACGGGGTTCATGGCCCCGGCCGCCTCCATTCCCCTCTCGCCGATCGTTTCAGTCCATCTCTGGTTCGAAGAGGAGGTCATGCCGCAGGTAACTCTCGGGGTCATCGGCCGACGCGTTCAGTGGGTGTTCAACCGGAGGAAGATTTGTCCTGAGAATGAGAAAGAGAGAGGAGGCCACCTCTCCGCTGTCATTAGCGCCGCGCATGCATTTGTGGAGATGGGGAACGATGACCTGACCCGCATCGTGCTTGAAGATCTCGAGTCGATCTACGGCCCGAACGCCGGCCGCGCGACGCACGCCGTCGTGATTCGGGAGAAAAGGGGGACATTCTCCTGCACCCCGGAGGTCGAGCGGATCCGTCCCGGGTGCGAGACCCCGGTCCCCAATCTCTTCATCGCCGGAGACTGGACGGACACCGGCTACCCGGCCACCATCGAAGGGGCGATCATAAGCGGCGAGCGGTGCGCCGGGCGCGTCATGGCCCTCCTCGCCGGCGGGAAGTGACGCCGCGCGGGGCACTTTGCTTTTCTCACACGCAATCGCCATATTACAAGCATGTTGAAAGACAAACTTGTCCTCCTGGTTGACGACGAGCCCTCGATCCTCCGCGCAACGAGCACAGGGCTGAAAAACCGCGGGTTTAACGTTCACACGGTGGACGGTGCGGCCGAAGCGCTCAGGGAGATCCACAATCTCAAGCCGAGCATCATAATTTCCGATCTTGTCATGCCTGGAACGAACGGTTTCGAGCTCTTTCAGGAGATAAAGAAGGACGGACGGTTCAAATCTCTCCCGTTTGTCTTCCTGACCGGCGTCGACGATTACTACGCGAAGAAATTCGGCAAGGATCTCGGCGGGGCCGCCTACATCACCAAGCCCGTCGACCTGGACGAACTGGAACAACTCATAAAGGAAAAGATCGGCGAATAGCCGGTCGCCTACCTTCCCCCCGACCCTCCCTGATGCAGCAGCCCGCGACAAGGAAAAGGATCGAGTTCATCGACCTCCTGCGAGGATGGGCGGTGATCGTCATGATCCAGACGCACGTTTTCAACGCGACGCTCGCCCCCGGAATCGCCGATAGCGGATTCTTCCAGGTCCTCCGGTTCATCGACGGGCTGGTCGCTCCCTCGTTCCTTTTCGCCTCGGGCATGGCGTACGCCGTCACCACACGGAGAAAGGTCAACGACTACCTCTCGTTCGGCCGGCCTCTTTTCAGGCAGTTCGGGCGCCTCCTGTTCGTCCTTCTCATCGGCTACATTCTCCACATCCCGAAATTCAATTACTACCACCTCCGCTACGAAGCGGGGGACAATGCCTGGCAGGTCTTCTGGCAGGTCGACGTCCTGCAGTGCATCGCCATCAGCCTCCTGTTCCTCCAGGTGATGCTCCTCCTGCTCCGGTCAGAACGGCGACTCTACATGACGATGATCGGCGTGACGCTCTTCGTGGTGTTCGCGACCCCCGTCGCATGGAGCATCGATTTCTCGAACCTGATGCCTCTCCCGGTTGCATCGTATATGAACGGCTTGCACTACTCGCTCTTCCCGGTGTTCCCCTGGTCTGCGTTCCTGTTCGCGGGCGCTCTCTGCGGGTATTTCTACCTGAGGGCGAAAGACGCGGGAGATGGGGATCCCGCTTCGGAACCCATCGGCAGGATGATGACGAAATCCACCCGGTATGCAGTCGGGATCATCGCTCTCTCGTTCGTGATTTCTCCTCTTGCGGCGATGATCTACCCGAACTACAACTACTGGCTGGGTCCGAGTTTCTACATGCTCCGGCTCGGCCTCGTGCTGCTTCTGTGCTTCGTCATGTACCTCTATGAACGAAAGAAAGGGGTCTCTCCCCGGTCCGTCGTGTCGCTGATGGGGCGCGAGTCACTTCTCGTCTACACGACGCACCTGATGCTCGTGTACGGCAAATTCGGCTACTTCACGTTCACAGACAGGGTGAATCGATCGTTCGGGTACGGCGAGGCGATCATAACGATCCTCGTACTCATAGGCATGATGTACCTGCTTGCCCTGGGCTGGAGCCGCGTCAAATCCGCGCCGCTCCGCGTCAAGCGTATCACAGAGGGGGTCGTCCTGGCCGGATTTATTCTGGTCTTCTTCTTCGGTCCCAAGTGACGTATTCCGTCATTGCGAGCGCAGCAGTCAGTCCTGTCATTGCGAGTGGCGCCGCAGGCGCCACGAAGCAATCCGACCGAGTGTCATTGCGAGCGAAGCGAAGCAATCTGACCAAGTGTCATTGCGAGCGCATCTGTCATTGCGAGCGAAGCGAAGCAATCTGACCAAGTGTCATTGCGAGCGAAGCGAAACAATCTGCACTGTCATTGCGAGCGAAGCGAAGCAATCTTCTCGTCATTGCGAGGAGCGCTCTTTGCGACGAAGCAATCTGTTTCACATACGCACACACAATAGAAAGCCCCAATCCCCATGACAACCTTAGTTCTTCTCCGCCACGGCGAATCACAGTGGAACCTTGAAAACCGCTTCACCGGCTGGATCGACGTCCCCCTTTCCGAGAAGGGGGTCGAAGAGGCGAAGTCCGCCGGGGAAAAGCTGAAGGAGTACAAATTCGACCACGCATTCACGTCGGTCCTCAAGCGTGCCAACGATACGCTCAACATCGTCCTCGACATCACCAGACAGAAGACCATCCCCATCGACTATAACCAGGCGCTGAACGAGCGGCATTACGGCGACCTGCAGGGACTCAACAAGGCGGAGACTGCAAAGAAATACGGCGATGCGCAGGTCAAGATATGGCGCCGCAGTTTCGATGTCCCGCCTCCCAACGGCGAGAGCCTGAAGAACACGCTCGAACGCGTGCTCCCCTACTGGGAATCGAACATTCTCCCGTGCGTGAAGAAAGGTGAGCGGCTGATCATCGTCGCCCACGGGAACAGCCTCCGTTCGCTCGTCATGCACCTCGACAATCTCTCAAAGGAAGCGGTCCTCGAGCTCAACATCCCGACCGGCGTCCCCCTAGTGTACGAATTCGACGCTGACGCCAAACCCGTTTCTCACAGGTATATCTGAACCGGTCTCTCATGATCAAGCTTCTTCCGTTGGTCCTGCTGGCGGTCATGGCCGTCTCCGCCTCTGCCCAGGAATCCTCATTCCGCCTCTCTCTCGACGGCGAATGGCATTTCAGGGTGGATTCCATGAAGGCGGGGATCACCGGCGGGTGGTATGTGGATTCTCTTGACCGCTCAGGTTGGGAGCGCGTGCAAACGCCGAAGTACTGGGAGGAATATCCCGGTCTTGCCGGCTATGACGGCTGGGGGTGGTTTGTCCGCACATTTGTGCTGGACAGGCCCGGAGGAGAGATCAGTCTTCATTTTGCGGGGGTCGATGACGACGCCGTGGTCTGGGTGAACAACATCGAAGTCGGGGGGCACACGGGGTACACCGATCCTTTCGCTCTGGACATTACTTCCGCGCTCCGTCCGGGGCTCAACACGCTGGCGGTCCTTGTGAAGGATAACGGAGGAGGAGGAGGGATCTATAAGCCGGTAACGCTCATCCCCACGCGCGCGCTTGACGAGCTTCTCAAGAGCCCCTGGTACGGGACTCCGGCCCTCAAGAGTGCCGACTGGGTGAAGAACGCGGTCATCTACTCGGTCTATCTCAGGTCGTTCTCACCCTCGGGAGATTTCGAGGGACTGGAGAAGCGGCTTCCCGGGCTCAAAGATCTCGGCGTGAATGTTCTGTGGCTCATGCCGGTGACCCCCGTCGGCGAGCTGAACCGGAAGGGCACGCTCGGCAGTCCGTATGCGGTGCGTGACTACTACGGCATCAACCCGGAGTTCGGCACGCTGCAGGACTTCAAAAGGCTTCTGGCGGCGGTCAAGAGGGAAGGGATGCACCTGATCATCGATCTCGTCGCAAACCACACGTCGTGGGACAGCAAATTGATCACAGAGCACCCTGACTGGTTCAAGAAAGACCCCCGCGGAAGCATCGTCTCGCCGAATCCTGACTGGACCGATGTCGCCGGGCTGGACTACACAAAGCCGGCGCTCCGCCGCTACATGATTGACATGATGCGCTGGTGGGTGAAGGACATTGGGATAGACGGGTTCAGGTGCGATGTCGCAGAGCTCGTGCCGAACGACTTCTGGGAGCAGGCGCGCGCAGAGCTTAACCGGATCAAGCCGGTGATGATGCTGGCGGAAGGCTCACTCCCCCAGGAACATGTCAAGGCGTTCGACATCACGTATTCCTGGAACGTGTACGACGCGCTCGACCCGCTTCTCCAGGGAAAACGCCCGGTCACACTGCTGGACCAGATACTGAAAAATGAACGGCTCCAGTTCCCGACCGGATCTCTCAGGATGCGCTTCACGACGAACCACGACAAGAATGCGTGGGATGCGCCCGCGGTGCTGAAATTCGGAAACGACGGACTCCGCCTGGCGACCGTTCTCATCAACACGCTCCCGGGCGTTCCGATGATCTACACGGGTGAAGAAGTCGCCAATGACAGGAAACTGGGCCTTTTCGAAAAGACCGGCGTGGATTGGACCCGTCCCCGCGACATGGGGAACCTCTGGAAATTCCTGATCGGGATCAGGCACTCCCACCTTGCACTCTCCCGGGGGGACATGCTCCGCGTCCCCTCGACTCCCGAAGGAGACATCTTTTCGTTCTTCCGGGCCGCGGGGACAGATAAGGTCCTCGTGGTTCTCAATTTCTCCGCTGAGCCCCGCACCGCATCACTTGCGGTTCCGATGGACCGGTTGTTCCCCAGGCAGGGATCCGTCAAAATGAAGGAAGTCTCGACCGGGAAGACAATCGTGATTCAGCCGGGAGTGCCGCAGGCAGTCTCTCTCGAGCCCCGCGGGTACAGGATCTTCACGATCGAGCCTTCCGGCAAGAAATAGCATCCGCCCTTCAGATTCCTTTTCACCATGGAGGCGGCGTGTTCGAGTCCCGTCCGACCCGTCAACTAATCTGGCAGGGAATAAACAGTTGAGAATGAACCCGACTTGACGGGCTTTTTCATCACTTATGGACAGACTATTCGTCCAGTCTCCCGCAGTAACGAAAAGACGGGCTCCCTTGCGGTTATTCCCCGATCGCTGTAAATTGTATCAGCCACGTTCCCCGCAAAACATCTTGTTTCCGCTGCCCTACCACGGAAGTCTCCAGAAGGGTGTTCTGCCTGTTGGCTGAACGCTCCTCAAATCCTCCATTGGGAAGGCTCCCTTGATCCCCTCAATCATCTCCCACTACAAGATACTCGAGAAGCTCGGCGAAGGCGGCATGGGCGTTGTCTTCAAAGCCCAGGACACAAAGCTCGACCGGCTGGTCGCGTTGAAGTTTCTCCCTGCGCATCTGGCCGACTCTGAGGAAAGCAAAGCCCGGCTCATCCAGGAAGCGAAGGCTGCCTCCGCATTGAATCACCCCAATGTCTGCACAATCCATGAAATCGGGGAACACGAGGGGCAACTTTTCGTCGTCATGGAGTTTGTTGCGGGGCAGACGCTCCATGAAAAGATACTCGAAGGTCGTCTCCCGGTGAAGCAAGCCATCGAAATCGGGATTCAAATTGCGGACGGCCTTGCCGCTGCCCATGAAAAAGGAATTGTACACCGTGACGTCAAACCGGACAACATCATGGTCCGCAGGGACGGAATCGTCCAGATCATGGATTTCGGGCTGGCCAAGATCCACGGTGTCTCGAGACTCACGAAGGAGGGGAGCACGATCGGCACGGCCGGGTACATGTCCCCTGAGCTGGTGCAGGGGCACGATGCGGATCACCGGTCGGATATCTTCTCACTTGGTGTTGTTCTCTACGAGATGCTGACGAGCCATCTGCCGTTCCGTGGGGTACACGAGACGGCGATGATGTATGAGATTGTCAATGTCGATCCGCCGCCCCCCTCTTCGATCAGGCCGGAGATTGATGCGGACATGAACCGGATCGTGCTGGAGTGTCTTGAGAAGGATCCCAACGAACGGATTCAGTCCGCCAGACAGGTCTCGATCGACCTCAGGCGCTACAAGCGGGAATCGGACCGTCAACGTGTCAGCGGGATCGCACCGTCAGGTGCAGCCACCGCAGGACAAAGGAGTGGTGGCCCCAACATCCCCCGGCGTGCTCCCTCGACAAATGACGATATATCCGCCTCCGTGCGCAGGCTTCTCCCGTGGGGACTTGTGTGCGTCCTGGGAGTGGTTGCGGTTCTGACTCTCTGGAATCCATGGCGACGGATTCCCCCGCCTCCGCCCGTCGTCCGCTTCTCTCTTTCACTCCCGAAAGAGAGCACTATTCCCCTGGACGAGAACCTTGCGGTGGCAATTTCCCGCGATGGGAACCGTATCGTCTACGCCACGGAAAACCTCCTTCATCTCCGATCGGTCGACAACATGGAGGCGGTTCCGGTTGCCGGAACCGAAAAAGCAATGGAGCCTGTTTTTTCGCCTGATGGAAACTGGATCGCGTTTTTCTCGGGCGGGAAATTGAAGAAGGTGCCCGTGGGTGGAGGGACTCCTACCGCATTGTGCGATGTCGGGAGCTGCAGGGGCATCACGTGGGGGGTTGATGATCAAATTGTGTTTTCCTCCCATGCAGCGGTCGGACTGAGCGCAATTTCAGCCTCGGGAGGTCCGGTCCGGGTGCTGACAACGCCTGACACGAGCCGTCACGAGCGGACGCACAGGTGGCCCCGTTTTGTCGGGGATAGCAAGACAGTCCTCTTCACGGTAGGTGAGATCTATAATCCTGACTACTATGACGATGCATACATCGATGCCGTCAATCTCGATACGGGGGTTCGGAAGAGGATCCTGGTGGGAGCAAACCAGGCGCGGTTTCTGACGGGTGGATATCTCGTCTACGGCAAGGGAGGGACGCTGTTTGCCGTACGATTTGATGTCGACCGGCTTGAAACGATAGGCCAGCCTGTCCCGGTCCTGGAAGACGTGGGGGGAGACCCGACGGCAGGGGTGGTTCATTTCAGTCTCTCGGAAAATGGGTCGCTGGTGTACGTTCCCGGAGGGGGGGATGCAAACACACACACGCTGGCATGGGTTGATCGCAGCGGGGAAAGGGAAAAAATCCCCGCTCCACTCCACGCCTATCAGTCGCCAAGGCTTTCTCCCGACGGAAAACGTATCTCGTTGGTTATCGAGGATGGGAAAGCGCTGGACCTGTGGATCTATGATATCGCCGGCCAGACACTAAGCCGGCTGACATTCGGGGGCCTCAACCTTTCTCCCCTCTGGTCGCGTGACGGGAAGCGGGTGTTCTACACCTCCCGTGACGTCGGTGGAGGCCTGAAGATCCTCTCGAAATCGGCCGATGGAAGCGGCGACGCTCAGGAATTGTACTCGGGAACCGATGAATTATACATTGACGGCTTGTACCCTGACGGCATGACACT
>DASVIU010000187.1:0-1618 GCA_036386275.1 Bacteroidota bacterium
CCATGGAGTCCAGGTACTTTGCGATCTCCACTTTGTGGGGATGCGTGACGCTGAATCCGTGAAGGAGCGGGACCATGCGGGAGAAGAACTTCCGAAGATCCGTCACGAGGAACCTGCAGTAAACGGCGTTTTTTTCGGCACGCGCGAAAAGGTGATTGTGGACGAGAATCCCCCGGCTCTGGCTGACCGGATTCCCCGCGACACCGAATATTTTCGTGGAAGGTCCGAGCCGTTCGGTCCGGTAAAGATCGGACAGAACGCTCGCAGTGAGCTGCCCCGGGGCCGCCGCTCTTCCCGATTCCGGAGCCGCGTACGTCCCCCACCCGCCGAACACGCGATACAGGACCCTGCTCGGTTCCCCCGCCTCCCCCATCGCGATGGCGATTGCCCGCTGGCGATCGCGCCCGGCACGCCGGAGGAAATCGAACGCGATCCGGTTTTCCCATGCATCGCGCGCAACGAAGGCGAACTTAAGTATGTCGGCCCCGGTCCCCCTCATCCGCCGATACAGCGGCGCGACACCAAACCGCACACCCGGGGGAGCGTGGTAGGAGACGATCACGCTGCTCTCGCGGCGCCGGCTGAGGAACTGGCGGAGCGCCCGGGCGCCGGCACGCAATTCGATATCGACGTATTCCGCCCCCAGAAGCGACGCCGCGGCAAGTATGTCGAGACGCTCAACTTCCGAACCCCGGAATTCTCCCCCCTCCCAGACCGGCCTGCATGTCGCGATCACAGGCTTCCGCGTGGAGAGAAGGAGCATGGCGAGCTCCGGTTTGCGAATGAGGTCAAACCGGAATTCAAAAACATCCGCCCAGATCTCCGATGCCGCAACCTGTTCCAGTGCGTCCGACATCCGCGGCCCGGTGACCGAGACTATGATCATATGCCCTCCGGATTCCACAGGAGGAAGAGAGAATCCGGCCTTCCCCGTTCACCCATGCTTACTCTTCTTAGAGACAAGACCCATGGTTTTGCGAATGAGATCGGCCGGGACGGAGACATCGGGGGCACATTCGCCGATCCTGCGAAGGAGTACGAACTGCGTCCCCTTCACGTCGGATTTCTTGTCCAGCGCGATCGCAGCCATGAACGCACGCTCGTTGATGCTCCGGGGAGGATCGACGGGAAGCCCCAAGGCCTCCAGAAGTCCCGTCAGCCTCAGGCAGGCCGGCGGAGCAAGGAGCCCGAGCTCCCGGGAGATACGCGACTCGGCCGCCATGCCGATCGCGACGGCCTGGCCGTGCTTCAACGCAAACTTGCTGGAGGATTCCAGGGCGTGGCCGATTGTATGCCCGAGGTTCAGCACCCGCCTCAGTCCGGTCTCACGCTCATCTTTTTCGACGACTGACGCTTTCAACGCAACCGCGGTTTCCACGATCTTCGCGTTCAGAGCCGTATTCTCCCTCCTGATCCGCGTGGCATTTCGCTCGATGTTGGCAAAAAAGGGAGCATCCCGCGCGGCGGCGATCTTGACGACTTCGGCGAGCCCGTTTCTGAACTCGTCCTCGGGGAGCGTCAGGAGCGCCTCGGGATCGATATAGACCGCCAGAGGCTGGTGGAAGGCTCCGATCAGGTTCTTTCCGGCGGGATGATCGATCCCCACCTTCCCGCCGAC
>DASVIU010000188.1:0-3937 GCA_036386275.1 Bacteroidota bacterium
TGTCATGACGATTATCCCCGGGTGTTCGACAACGTGACGCAATGACCCGAATTTATCTGAACAGGTAGTACAGGATGATGAACAGTGCAATCACAATGCCCGAGAGGACGCGGTAGTCTCCCAGCCACCACCCCCCGGCCTCCCCCCGCAGCGGCTCACGCCAGCTCTCCCAGACGAGCCCCTTCGACTCCTCTTTCAGAGGCTCGGGGGCGATATACGACGCGGCGATCATCAGCGCGCTGCACACGACGAGGAGATAGAACGCCGTCATCATGAAATTGCCGTGGTACCACCCGTTCCAATCAAGGAAGAACATGACGAATCCCGCAATCGCGCCGGCGACGAGCGTGATGTAGGCGGCTTTCCCGGAGGCACGCTTCCAGAAGACGCCGAAGAGAAACACCGCGGTGATCGGCGGGGCGATAAATGAAATCAGCTTGTTGAGCCCCTCGATGATCGTCCCGTAGTGTCCGAATATGGGGGAAAGGACGATCGCCAGCACCGTTGCGACAACGGTCGTGATTTTCCCGACAAGAACGAGCTGATGGTCCCCGGTGAGCGGCCGCCAGCGCTTCACGATATCATACGAGAAGAGCGTCGCTGTCGAATTCAGCGCGGCGGAGCAGGTCTGCATCGCGGCTGCGAGCATGGCGGCCGCGATGAGTCCTTTGAGCCCTTCGGGGAGCAGGTGCATGATCATGAACGTGTAGGTATCGGCGGCCGCTTTCGGTCCCGAGCCGAGCATCCCCGTCTGCACCAGCGCGACGCAAATGACGCCGGGGAGGACGAAGAAGAAGACGGGAAGGATCTTGAGGAACGCGCAGAAGAGAGGGCCGAGCCGCGCCTGTTTTTCATCCCGGGCCGCCAGGACCCTCTGCACAATCGTCTGGTCGCAGCACCAGTACCAGATCCCGAGGACCGGGTACCCGAGGAATATCGAGTACCACGGGAGCCCCGAGGCGTCCCTTGCGGGGCGAAGCATGCTGAGGAAGTTCCCGGTCCCCCAGGTGATGTTCGATCCCGGCATCCCCGCCATGGGATGCGGATGCGTCGCAAGTGCCGACACGAGCGCGGACCATCCCCCGATCTTCATGTAGCCGACGAGCGTGATGACAACGGCCCCTACGAGCAGGAGTATCGTCTGCGCACTCTCCGTCCACACCACCGCGAGAAGCCCGCCGATCATCGTGTAGATCCCCGTGAGGACGCCGAGGATGATGATGAAAAACATGAGTGTGTCAATCCCCAGTATCGTCGACGCCGGATTGATGCCGAGTATCCCCCGCAGCACCCATGCGGCGGTGTAGAGGGCAACGCCGATATGAATCACAATCGCTGAGACAATCGATATCACTGTGAGCCAGTCGCGGCACTTCCGGTTGTACCGGCGCTCCAGGTAGTCCGGGAGCGTCGCCACGCGAGAACGGAGATAAAGAGGGGCGAAAAAGAGCGAGAGGAGCACGAGCGTGAAGCCCGCCATCCACTCGAAATTGCCGTAAATGAGCCCGTACTTATAGGCGGACTCCGAGAGGCTCACCAGGTGGACCGTCGAGATATTGGCCGCGAACATGGCCAGTCCGATCACCGGCCAGGTGAGCGTGTTCCCCGCAAGGAAATAGTGGCTTCCTTCACCCCCCTTGCGCCGCCGCGATCCCGCCCAGAAGCCCAGCGTCACAATGCCGAACAGGTAGGCGGTGATTATTAGTATGTCGATCCGGGAGAGTGTCACGGCTCGTTCCGGAGAGGGGGGGGGAGTTTGAATATGCGGTCCATGAGCTTCCACTTCTCGCTCGAGCTGGCGCCCGGGAGAGATTGCTGGAACTTCGCGACGAACGCCTCCCATTCCTTCTGCCGTGGGAGTCCGGAGAGCTTCGCCATATCCCTGTCGAAATCAAATTCGGGCGTGGTCTCCATGATCATGAAAAGGCGTGTCCCCAGGAGATAGATTTGCATGTCGACGATGCCGACCTCGCGTATCCCTTTCGGAATCTCCGGCCATATATGTTCGTTCATGTGCCAGTATTTGTACTCCCTGACGAGAGTCGAGTCGTTCTTGAGGTCAAGCGTGAGGCAGTAGCGCTTTGTCTCGGACGGTTTTTTCCCGGCCGGCCCCTCCCCTCCCGGGACCGCCGAACTCCCCGCCAGCGTCAGTAATGCGCCAAACACAGGGAGGTACCAGAAACAGTTTACGGTCTTCATAGGGTCTCCTTTCAGGGTGACTTATGGCCGCCGGATCTTTATTCCCATTGTCCCGGGGATCCGCCGCTCCCCGACAAGTATGAGATACCCCCCTCCACCGGCACCGGAGAGTTTCCAGCCCAGCGCTCTGGACCTGTACGTATCGATGACGGCAAGGAGAGAGGCATCGACCATGTGGGGAAACATCGCCACCTGTGCCTCGAAGGACTCTCTAAAACCCCAGCCGAACCCCTCAATATCTTTGTAGATCAACGCATTCCAGCATTCCAGTGAACCGTTCGCGAGACGCGTCGCCCCGGCTTCGCTGATGTTCGTGTCCTTGAGGACGATATAGCTCCCATCCCTGGGGCCGAGCGTCACGAGAGAGAGATGCTTTTCGATAAAAACAAGGACATCCTCCCTGACGCACGACTCGATCGATTCCGGCCAGTATGCGCCGTTGTAGTTGAGCCTGTTGAGGCCGGGCAGAACAATGCCGAGAGCATCCTGGGACCCGGAGATTACCTCCGTCCCCGGAGGGTTGTCGTAGGTGAAGAGGATTTTTGCCAGTTGCTCCCTGTCCCCTCCCGGTATGTCGGTTTTCCAGAGCTCGACCGCCTTCCTGCGGGTGCTGGACGCCATGCCGCTCCGGTCATTGAAATCGACGGTCGGCTCCAGCGAAATGGTCAGAACGGGACCGGGGGCGAATTTCGAGACAAACGGTTGATCAAGCCATCCCCCGGAGATGTCGATACGATAAGGGATGTTGCACTCTGTCCTGAGTGCGGTCGTCGACCGGACCGGGAGCGCACCGTGCGGGATACGCTTGCTGATGATGTACTTTATCCCCCGGTTCCTGCAGAGCTCCTCTTTCTCGGGGCTGTTCCCGTCCTCGTTCACAAAGAGAATATCCGGGCGTTCCGCGTCGAGCTCTTCCGTAAAATCGAGTATCCCCCACCCACTATTCACGATGCACTTCCGGACGCACAAGAGAGATTCCAGAAGGTACTTCCGCTCCTGCTGCGTATAGACGGGGTAGCGTCCCTTGAGGTTCTTCACGTTCTCGTCCGAGCCGATACCGACAACCAGGTCGCCGTGCTGTGCCGCCTCGGCGAGAAATGCGACGTGACCGCTGTGAAGAAGGTCAAAACAGCCCGTAACGAATACTTTCCTGGTGTTCGAAGGACGTGTGACCATTGTGAATGAGAAGTCTGCGGAGTGGAGAGAGAACGGTCACTACAGGATTACCGGCACGAATGCCGGCGGGATTGCCGGCGTCTGCGTGCGGCTTCTGGTATCATAATGAAGTGGCTTACAAATAACAAGAAGGGAATCTCCAGGGGAATTTTTTTGTTCCAATCTGGAGGGCCGATCGAGGCCGTCACACTATTCCGGAGATTTCACACTGGCACGCAAGCAAACCACCCCTCCCCCTACATGGCGCGAACGAATTAACGCGTTCCAGTACGTTCCCCCGTTTCTCCGGCTCGTCTGGCAGACCCACCGCGGCTACACGATATCCATCGTGGTCCTCCGGCTGGTCCGCTCTTTCTTCCCTGTCGGTGCGCTCTGGGTGGGGAAGCTGATTATCGACACCGTGCTCGCGATACGGGGGGGGACGGCGGGCGTTTCACACCTCTGGGAGCTCGTGGCGCTGGAGATTGCCATTGTTGTCGCGGGGGAGGTTCTTGCACGGGGATCCGCGCTCATCGAGAGCCTCCTCGGGGATCTTTTTTCCAACGTGACGAGCGTCCGGCTC
>DASVIU010000189.1:0-3751 GCA_036386275.1 Bacteroidota bacterium
GGTCAATGCCCCGTTCATTGACATGTCGGTCCCGTTCTCCGCCGGAGCACTTTATTCGACTGTGGAAGATCTTTTTATCTGGGACAGGGCGCTGTACACCGACAGACTTCTCTCTGATTCGCTGAAGAAAATCTATTTCACTCCCGTTCTCAATAATTATGCGTTCGGATGGGGGGTCCGGAGGGAGCCGATCGGAACTTCGTCGGACAGCGTGCTGGAGGTCTTTCACGGGGGGGGGATCAACGGGTTCAACACGATGATCGTCCGGATACCGGCGCGGCAGCAGTTGATCGTGCTTCTCAACAATACGGGGAAGGCCCCCCTGGAGGAAATCGTCAGGTCGATCGCCGGAGTTCTCTACGACAAACCGTACGCCGGTCCGCGCCAATCGATCGCACATCTGCTCGGAGAATCCATAGGAAAGGCCGGGATCGCGAATGCTCTCGAGAAGTATGCCGGGATGCTCGCAAATACGGGGGAGTACTCTCTCGACGAGGGGGAGATGAACGGTCTCGGGTATCAGCTCCTCCAGGAAGGGAAAACGAAGGAGGCGATCGAAGTCTTCAAACTGAATGTCGCGGCCTTCCCGAAGTCATGGAATGTCTACGACAGCCTCGGGGAGGCGTACATGAACGACGGCGACAAACGTCTGGCGATTGTCAATTATGAGAAATCGCTGGAGCTGAACGGGTCGAACAAGGGTGCCGTGGAAGCACTCAAGAAACTGAAGGGAGCCCCGTAGCCGGCAGGGGGAAAAAGAGCGAACCCCGGCGCGCGCGCCGGAGTTCGATGATCTTTCGGAGGAAGGGGGATTATTTCCCTTTTGCGATCCCGATGACGCCGCAGGCGACGCGCGCCCCGGCGTTTCCTGTGGGCTGCGTCTTCATATCGTCTTCCTTCTCATGGACGATCACCGCGTGCCCGACGATCGAATGCTCGCCCGTGAGTGCCATAACCGCGTCCACGTAGTCGATGTGGGCCTTCCCGTCCACCCCTGCTTCGATATTTCCCATGTCACCGGCATGCCGCTTGTCGCTCGAAGGCATGCTGTGTGGCATCCCCGCAGGGTTGAAATGTCCCCCCGCGGAGCTTCCGTCTTCGGCACTGCAATCGCCGAATTCGTGAATGTGGAAGCCATGTTTCCCCGGCAGGAGACCGGTCAGGTCGGCAACCACCCGCACGCCGTTTTCCACCGCTTCGAATGTCACGACGCCCCGCACGCCGCTTCCTTTTAGTGGTGAAAGCACTGCGACCGCCTTTGTGGTCGGTGTGCTCCCGTGCTCGTGTGCCGGCTGCGCTGCTGCCATCGTCCACGCCAGGACTATCGATCCGAAGCAGAGAACGAGATGGGCTCTTTTCAACATGATCCCTCCGGTAAATGGTTGATAAACGCTGACGCCAATTTGGACATACTTTTTTACAGATGCAAGTGTGCTCGCAACCGGAGACGCGGAGGCGGAGACACGGCATCTGCAGGATTGATTTTTCGCGGAGAGTTGTCTTACTTCTTTATAACTGCGTTGCGACAGTATGGTGCCTGTTTCCAGGAAAGGACAATTATATGAGTTCGTCGCTGAAGAATCTTCTTCTTGTCGGTCTCGTGTGTGGCTCCGCGGTGGCGATTGCGCAGACGGGACCACCCCCTGGGCTCGATGACTACGTCGAAAGCATTCGCTCGGCCTTCAACGTTCCGGGGATCGGGCTCGCCATCGTACGGGACGGCCGCGTCCTCCTTGCACGCGGCTACGGCGTTCGCACGCTGGGGAAGCCGGGGCGCGTGGACGGCAGCACCCTGTTTGGCATTGCATCGAACACCAAGGCGTTCACCGCCACTGCAATCGGCATGCTCGTCGAAGAGGGGAAGCTGGAGTGGGACGCTCCTGTTACCCGTTACCTCCCGTGGTTCGGGCTCTCCGACCCGTATGTGACGCGCGAGATCACGGTGCGGGATCTCCTCGTTCACCGGAGCGGACTGGGGCTCGGGGCGGGCGACCTCCTCTGGTGGCCTGCTTCGACGTATAACAGAAAGGAAATCGCACACCGCCTCCGTTCAATCCCGCTTGCCACAAGCTTCCGAAGCGCCTATGCATATGACAATGTGCTCTACCTGGTCGCCGGTGAGGTCATCGAGGCTGTCAGTGGGCAGACATGGGAGGACTTCATTTCAACGCGTATCCTGGCGCCGATCGGGATGGAGCACACGACCGTGCGGCACTCTGCGGCAGGGGGAGGCGCCAATGCTGCCACGCCGCACGCCCGGATCAACGGGACGGTCAGGCCCGTGGAGGCATTCACGAGTGACAACACGAACCCTGCGGGGGGAATAAATTCGAGCGCGGCGGAAATGGCACGGTGGCTCATGGTCCAGCTCGATTCCGGGCGGATTGCCGGCGGAACGCGGCTGTTTACCCCGCGGACCACGCGCCAGCTCTGGACGCTTGTAACGCCCATCCGGATCGGAGACCCGCCTCCCGCTCTGGCCGCTCTCCGGCCTAACTTCAGAGGCTATGCGCTGGGGTTCGACGTCCATGATTACCGGGGGATGAAGGTGGTCCAGCACACCGGGGGACTTCCCGGTTATGTCTCTGAGGTCACGATGATCCCGCAGCTGAACCTCGGCGTGGTTGTCCTTACCAACCAGGAGTCGGGAGAAGCTTTCAACGCGCTGACACTCACAATACTCGATTACTACCTGGGCGCGCCCCCCGCGGACTGGAAGGAGGCGTTCCGGCAGACGGCATACCACCGCGATTCCGTGTTTGCCTCTTCAGAGCGCCGTGCCTCCGCGGTGCGGGACACGTCCTCGCGTCCTTCGCTCCCCCTGGAGAAGTACGCGGGGAGATACGAAGACCCGTGGTATGGCGACGTCGATGTGCGGTGTGTAAACGGCCGGCTCACGATGCGGTTTGGTCACACCCCCTCCCTTGAGGGGGAGATGGAACACTGGCAGTACGACACGTTCCTCGCCCGCTGGAAGGATCCCGAGCTCCGCGCGGATGCACTCGTGACATTCTCACTGAACCCGGACGGGTCCATCGAACGGGTCAGGATGAAAGCCGCTTCCCCGGAAACAGACTTCAGCTTCGATTTCCAGGACCTGCTCCTGACGCCGGCCCGCGAACACTGAGAGAGATCTTTGCTATTGCTTCTCCGTGAGTGCACTGAGAAAGAGCCGGGCGGCAAGGCGGTTCCCGTCGGCCGAAAAATGCACGCGGTCTTCCGTCAGTATCCCTTTTTCGGCATTGGCGGTGTTTGCTGTGCCGAGGTACTTCAGGAATTCCCTCCTCAGATCCACCAGTGTGCAGTGGTGCGCGGCTGCAAGGTCGCGGATGAGCTGCGCATAGTGGTTGAGGTCTCCGTCGAGCTCGTTCGTGCAGTCGGTCTTCTCGCCGATGAGGGCGGGGGTGGCGAGGATGACGCGTATCCCTTTTTCCTGCATCTTCCTTATCAGGGCATCATAGAACGCCACGAACTTGTCCGCGTCCGTCCCCGTCCCCAGTGTTCTCTTGTGCCAGACGTCATTGACGCCGACGAACACCACAACCGCATCCGGGTGGCGCTCCAGGACGTCCCTGTCCAGCCTGAGGTAGAGATCGTACACTTTGTTTCCGCCGATCCCGGCGCCGGTAAGTTCGAATCTGTCGGCGGGGAGCATCCCGCGAAGCTGGGTGATGTACCCGGCCGGTCCCACACCCGCCTCGGTGATTGAATCTCCGAAAAAAATGACACGCAGGGGAGGGGGCAACATCAT
>DASVIU010000190.1:0-8997 GCA_036386275.1 Bacteroidota bacterium
GACGTCGACTGTTTTCCACGTCTCGGCCCGCGCGCTGGCGGCACAGGCGCTGTCGATATTCGGAGACCACAGCGACGTGATGGCAGCCCGCTCGACAGGGTTCGCGATGCTCTCGTCGAACTCGGTGCAGGAAGTGATGGACTTCGCGCTGATTGCGCAAGCGGCGACGCTCGAGGCAAGGATTCCTTTTCTCCATTTCTTTGACGGCTTCAGGACTTCCCACGAGGTCATGAAAATCGAGCAACTGGCCGACGAGGATTTGCGCGCGATGATCAGCGACGAACTCGTCCAGGCGCACCGCGGCCGGGCGCTCTCGCCGGATCATCCCGTGATGCGCGGGTCCGCGCAGAATCCCGATGTGTATTTCCAGGGACGGGAGACTGTCAACCCGTTCTACGCAGCCTGCCCGGGGATCGTTCAGAAGGCGATGGACAAATTCGCATCGCTCACGGGGCGCCAGTACAGGCTGTTCGAGTACATCGGAAGCCCGAACGCAGAACGCGTTATCATCATCATGGGATCCGGGGCGGAAGCTGTCCAGGAAACCGTGGAGAATCTCAACGCGAAGGGGGAGAATCTGGGGCTCCTGAAGGTTCGCCTCTTCCGTCCGTTTGCGGCATCAGAATTCGTCAAAGCGCTTCCGGCGTCCGTGAAGAAGATCGCGGTCCTCGACCGGGTGAAAGAGCCGGGGAGCGCGGGCGAACCGCTCTACCAGGACGTGATCACGGCCATCGCAGAAGCGCTCACCACAAAGACCGCCCCCTTCTCTTCGTTCCCGCTTGTGACCGGCGGACGGTACGGGCTCTCTTCGAAAGAGTTCACCCCCGCGATGATCAAAGGGGTCTTCGACGAGATGAAAAAGTCCTCCCCGAAGAACCATTTCACCGTGGGAATCGTGGATGATGTCTCGCACACGAGCATCGCGGACGACCCCACGTATACGACAGAGGCGGACGACGTCGTCCGGGCCCTCTTCTACGGGCTGGGCGCCGACGGCACGGTGGGGGCGAACAAGAACTCCATCAAGATCATCGGCGAAGACACCGAAAACTACGCCCAGGGCTACTTCGTGTATGATTCGAAGAAATCGGGCTCGACGACGACCTCGCACCTCCGGTTCGGCCCCCGCCCCATCCATTCGACATACCTGGTGGACCGCGCCAACTTCGTCGCATGTCACCAGTGGTTCTTCCTCGAGAAGTTCGATGTGCTGAAAGCCGCGATCCCGGGGGCGACGTTCCTGCTGAACAGCACATTCCCCCACGAGCAGGTGTGGGACAAACTGCCGCGGCAGATACAGCAGCATATTATCGACAAGAAGATCAAATTCTACGTGATCGACGGCTACAAGGTGGCACAGGCGACCGGCATGGGCGCGCGCGTCAACACGATCATGCAGACATGCTTCTTCGCGATCTCGGGTGTCCTCCCCCGCGAGGCGGCGATAGAGGCGATCAAGAATTCCATCAAGAAAACGTACGGCAAGAAGGGGGACCAGATCGTCCAGCAGAACTTCGCCGCCGTCGACCAGACGCTCGCGAACCTCTTTGAAGTAAATGTCCCTTCCAAAGTCACGAGCACGATCGCCATGCCCCCTCTCGTGTCACCGAAGGCGCCGGCGTTCGTGAAAGAAGTGACGGCGGAGATCATGGGAGGATTCGGCGACCTGATCCCGGTGAGCAAGATGCCGGTGGACGGGACGTACCCGACGGGGACCGCCCGTTGGGAGAAGCGGAACATCGCGCTCGAGATCCCCGTGTGGGACCAGCCCGTCTGTATCCAGTGCAACAAGTGCGCCATGGTCTGCCCGCATGCCACAATCCGCGTCAAGGTGTTCGATCCGAAATACCTGAAGGACGCTCCGCCGACGTTCAAGTCGATGGACTACAAGGGGACGGAATACAAGGGAATGAAGTACACGGTCCAGGTGGCGCCGGAAGACTGCACCGGATGCGGGCTCTGCGTCGAAGTGTGCCCCGCGAAGAACAAGTCGGAGACAAGGCTGAAGGCGATCAACATGGCCTCCCAGCCGCCGCTCCGCGAATCAGAGCGCGCCAACTACGAGTTCTTCCTCAGTCTCCCGGAGACGGACCGCCGGGAGGTGAAGGTCGATACCGTGAAAGGCTCGCAGTTCCTCCAGCCGCTCTTCGAGTACTCGGGAGCCTGCTCGGGGTGCGGCGAGACACCGTACGTCAAGCTCGCGACGCAGCTCTTCGGCGACAGGATGGTGGTGGCAAACGCGACCGGGTGCTCGTCGATATACGGCGGCAACCTCCCGACCACGCCGTGGTCCAAGAACAACGACGGGCGCGGACCGGCATGGTCCAACTCTCTGTTCGAAGACAACGCCGAGTTCGGTCTCGGGATGCGGCTTGCGATCGACAAGCACAATGAGATGGCGCGCGAGCTCGTGCACGCTCTCGCACCGGCAATCGGCGAGAATCTTGCGAAGGAGATACTCGAGGCAAACCAGAGCGACGAGGCGGGAATCTACGCGCAGCGCGCCCGGGTCGAAGAGCTGAGGAAGAAGCTCCCGGCAGTCAACACCCCCGAAGCGAAGAGCCTGCTCGGCCTCACCGATGCGCTTGTCAAGAAGAGCGTCTGGATCATGGGAGGGGACGGATGGGCGTACGACATCGGGTACGGCGGACTTGACCACGTCCTGGCCTCCGGCCGGAACGTCAATGTCCTCGTCCTGGACACGGAAGTCTATTCAAACACCGGCGGCCAGATGTCGAAGTCGACCGCCCGCTCGGCCGTGGCGAAGTTCGCCGCCGGCGGAAAGCCGCTTGCCAAGAAGGACCTCGGCCTGATTGCGATGCAGTATGGCACCGTGTATGTGGCGGGCGTGGCCATGGGGGCGAACGACACGCAGACGATCCGCGCGTTCATGGAAGCGGAAGCGTATGACGGTCCCTCTCTCATCATCGCCTACAGCCACTGCATCGCCCACGGGATCAATATGACGACGGGGATGACGAATCAGAAGGCGGCGGTGGAGTGCGGGCACTGGCCTCTGTACCGGTACAACCCGATGCTCGCGCGGGAAGGGAAGAACCCGCTCAGGCTGGACTCGAAGCCGCCGAAAATCAAATTCGAGGATTATGCCTACACGGAAGCCCGCTATAAGATGCTGACGAAGAGCAACCCGGAAGAGGCGAAGCGTCTCATGGCGCTGGCGGAGGAGGACGCACGGCGGCGGTACCGGATATTCGAGGAAATGGCGCGCGAGGAGAACACGCCCGCGCCCACGACGACCGGACACGCCGCGCAATGAGCCGACGACCTCACGAACATATCAACTGAAGGCATGACCATGGACCTGACAACGAAATACCTCGGACTCACGCTGAAGAACCCGATCGTCCCCTCCGCCGGCCCGCTCTCGCACACACTGGACAGCATGAAGCGGCTTGAGGATTCCGGGGCGGCCGCGATCGTGATGTATTCCCTCTTCGAAGAACAGATCGTCCATGACTCCGCGGAGCTGAACTACTATCTCGCGAAGGGCACCGAAAGCTTCGCGGAAGCCATCACGTACTTTCCGGAGGCCGACGACTACAACCTCGGGCCGGAGGAATATGTGGAACACCTCCACAAGACAAAGCAGGCGCTCGGGATCCCGGTGATCGGGAGCCTGAACGGCATCTCCACCGGAGGCTGGGTGAACTTCGCGAAGAAGATCGAAGAAGCGGGGGCCGATGCAATCGAATTGAACGTGTACTACATCCCCACCGAGCCGAACCTCCCGGGAACAGAGGTGGAGGAGAGGTACCTGGAGGTCCTCCGTGCGGTGAAGAGCACGGTAAAGATCCCGGTCGCGATGAAGCTGAGCCCGTTTTTCAGTTCAATGGCCAACATGGCGCACAAGCTCGACGCCGCCGGAGCAAACGGGCTGGTGCTGTTCAACCGGTTCTACCAGCCGGATATCGATCTGGAGACGCTCGAGGTGGCCCCCAATGTCATACTGAGCACGCCCCAGGCGCTCCGGCTGCCGCTGCGCTGGGTGGCGATATTGCACGGGAGAGTGAAGGCGAGCATCGCCGCAACGAGCGGCATCCACACATCGGAAGACGTTCTCAAGATGCTGATGGCGGGGGCGGACGTGACGATGATGTGCTCTGCGCTCCTGAAGCACGGTCCGGGGAGGATCAAGGAAGTCCTTGGCGAGCTCACCCGGTGGATGCAGGAACACGAGTACGCATCAGTGAGCCAGATGAAGGGGAGCATGAGCCAGAAGTCGGTGGCCGACCCGACCGCATTCGAGCGGGCGAACTACATGAAGGCGCTGAACAGCTACAAGTAGCCGCACGACCGAACGACCGCAGGCGGCGCTGCCACCGCCTGCGGTCGTTTCATTTCAAGGGGGATGCGCGCGACGCCCGCTCTCAGAGTCCCAGCGCGTCCTTCACATACCGGGGGGCGGGCGATCCGAACGAGAGGAGCGCGTCATGCATCGTCTTCAGGCCGGTCGATGACCCGAATTTCTTCTCGTACGCTCCCCGGAGGTCGTTGATCCCGATGTTCCCCACATAGTATGTCGAAAGCTGGGTCGAGGATAGACACGCCCGCCGCCACTTCCCCGCCGCTTCCCCGTCTTCCTGATACCCTTCGTTTTTCATGAGGTCCATCGCTTCCTGCTCTGTCATCCCCTGCGTGTGTATCTTCTGATCGAGTATCGCGTTGATGATAAGTCGCAGGCGCATCTTGAGCTGCTGCATCCTGAGTTCAGGTCCGCCATATCCCTTTTCAACCATGAGCTGCTCGACGTACGTCGCCCACCCCTCGACAAACGTCCCGCTCGAGAATATCGCACGCACCATCGTCGGGGCTTTGAACTGGTTCGCGTGAGCAAGCTGGAGATAGTGCCCGGGCATCGCCTCGTGGATCGTGAGGTTCTGGAGCATGTAGTCGTTGTATTCCCGGAAAAATGAGGCCGTCCGTTCCTTCGTCCAGTCCTTCGGAGTCGGAGAGATCGAGTAAAAGGTCGCCCCGTTCTTCTCCAGGGGACCCGCAGCGTCGCAGTAGGCCACCGCAACCCCCCGCTGGTATTCCGGCATGACGATCACTTTGACGGGTTCGGACGGGACCGTGACGAGGTCCTGTGCCCGGACGAATTCAGTGGTCTTCTGAATGTCCTCCGTGGCGCGTTCGACGATGTTCTCGTTGCCGGGATGGCTCCCGGCCAGTTTGTCCAGGACTTTCCTGATGACCGTTCTTCTGTCCGTTGTATCTCCCTTCGGCAGGAATCCGCGGTACAGGGGGAGGGCGGTTTCATAGAGCGCTTCCTGCGTCCGGCGGAGGTCCGTCTCCGCCCGCTTCATGATTTCTTCTTTCGAGATGTCCGATTCGAGGGCGTACTGGAGCTTCCGCCTGTAAAGGTTGTCTCCGAGCCGGAAATCGGCGGTGGAGCGCGGAAGGAGGTCTTTCTGCATCCATTCTCCGAAGCTCTGGAGTGCTCCGACTGCGGTGTCCTGCGCAGCCTTCAGGGCCTCTTTTTTCTCCGCCGTCCATCCGCTCTGCGCGACGTAGAGGTTCAGTTCGCCCCGGATGAGGCCGATCGTCCCGGTGTTTTGCTGGAGCGCGGTCTCGGTGTAGATCTTCGGCGGGGTCTTCATGACCTTTTTTGCGGCGTCGAGCATCGCGGGGATCCTGATCAACCGGTGGCGGACACTTTCCAGGCGCTCGTCCAGAGGTGCGAAATCTCGCGCCAGCAGCAGGTAGATCGCATCGCCTGGGTTGTAGTTCATCGGGTTCCATTCGTACTCGCGCAACGAGTCGATCTGGAAGCACGCGTATTCCAGATTGGTCACGAGTATCCGGAAATCGATGCGGTTCGCGGCATTGAGCCTGCCGACGTCGATGGATTTCAAGGAATCAAGGTACGAGATTGTCAGAGCGCGCGAGGCGGCGACGCCGGCAGCCGAGCAGTCGGAGAGCTCCCTGTCGTACCGGTGATCCCCGAGCCTGGTGGCCCACTCGGGGTTCATGCGGAGCAGGGCTCCGATGTAGTTCCCGGCGAGAGATTCGAATTTCTGATCTTCGTTCAGGGACGGGGCGCAGGACGCCATGAGGAGGCCCAGTACCAGGGGGAGGATTCGCATGGGAATTCCTTATATGTGAACAGAATAGTGAAGCTCCGCGGGATCATCATTCAATTCTTCTTCCTGTCGAGGATTTTCTCGATCTCGTCCATGACCCGGTTCATCTTCTTCATCGTCAGCTCAAAGGGAACCGAGGTCGTCATGTCGATCCCCGCTTTCTTAAGAAGGTCGATGGGATAATCCGATCCTCCCGATTTGAGAAGCTGAAGGTATCGCTTCGTTGCATCCTTGTCCCCCGCGAGGACCTCCTCCGAAAGGGCGCCGGAGGCGGTGAGAGACGTGGCGTACTGGAAGACGTAGAAGTTGTAGTAGAAATGGGGGATATAGGCCCACTCCGCCTTGACCTCGTCATCGACGATGCAGACCCCTTTGTCGTGACCGTAGTACCGCTTCGCGATTTCCATGTACAGGGCGTCCAGGACGTCTCCCGTGAGTGTCTCCCCCTTCTCTGCTTTCTCGTGTATGCGAAGCTCAAACTCCGCAAACTGAGTCTGCCTGATGAGCGTACCGCGAAGACCGTCCAGGTAACTGCCGAGGAGGGTCAGACGCGCATCGTCGTCTTTAATCGTCTTCAGCATGTAATCCAGGAGAAGGGCTTCATTGAACGTCGACGCCACTTCCGCGACAAATATCGAATACTGCGACGTGGGATAGGGCTGCGACGCGTTGGAGAGGTAGCTGTGCATTGTGTGGCCGAATTCGTGGGCCAGCGTGCTCACGTCATCATACTTGCCGTTATAGTTGAGGAGCATGTAGGGATGAACGTCATACGCCCCCCCCTGGGAGTAAGCGCCTGACCGTTTTCCGTCGGTGGGGTAGACGTCCAGCCACCGTTCTGCAAATCCCTTCCGCGCGACTTTGATGTAGTCCTCCCCGAGTGGTGCAAGCGAGGCAAGGACGAGCTTTTCCGCTTCCTCATAGCTGTAGTCGATGTCCACGTGCTTCACGAGAGGTCCGTACAGGTCGTAGTAGTGCAGCTGATCGACCCCCATCATACGGGCGCGAAGCCGGAGGTAGCGGTGAAAGGTGCCGATGTTGCTGCTGACATTGTTCACAAGACTCTGATAGACCGCGACGGGGATATTCCCCCCGTCAAGCGCGGATTCAACGCAGGACTCGTAGTGTCGCGCGTTCATGTAGAACATGTCTTTTTTTACTTCCGCGTACAGTTGCGTGCCGAAAGTTGCGCGGAACTCGTTGATCTTTCCAAAGAACGACTGAAAGACTCTTTTCCTGTCTTCCCTGTTCGGGACTGCCCTGTACAACGTAAAAGCAGCTTTGTCCAGCTTTACGGTCTTTCCATCGCTGAGTGTGACGCTCGGGTATGGGAATTCCGCATTCGAGAATATGCCGTAAATGTTGTCGGCCGCGTCTGCCATGAGACTTGCGTCGGCAATGATCTTCTCTTCGGGTTCGGTCCCTGTGTGCGATTTCCTGCGGAGAACGTCGTCAAGATTGTGGCGGTAAACCTTCAGTTTCGGTTCCCGGGCCAGGAAGCTCTTGACCTTTACTTTCCCCATTTTCAGAATCTCAGGCTCGATGTACGCCACCTTAGCGCCAAACGTCGAGCCGATCTGCCCCATCGCCTGGACCATCCCGAGATACTTCGGGTCTCTCGTGTCCTGATCTGATGCCATGCCGGCATAAACAGACAGGCGTGCAAACTCCTTGCCAAGGTCGCTTGAAAGATCGAGGCATGCGAGGAGCTTCCCGGGAGATTTCGAGAGTTTCCCGCGAAATTGCTCCATGACGCCGTTCTCCTTCCCCGGCGTGCCGATTTTTCGTGAGAACGCATTTTTTGCCTTTTCCCAGGCTTCGTCCGAAGGGAACAGATCCGCAAGGTTCCACCGGTAGCTCTCCGGGATTTTACTCCTGTCGCGCTGCTGGCTAAGTGAGGCGGAGGACGCCGCCAGGGACAGTCCGAGTATGCACATCGTGATATCGCGAAGCGGGTTCATCGGGTCTCCGTTCATGTTTGTATTTTCCTCCTAACGGGAATTCATCATCCGGGCCAGAAGCCGGCGGAACTGCCGACCCAGTCCATGTTTTTGTTCTGATTGACTCCCATCATCGTCCCGCGTCCGAGCCGGACAAGATTGAGGACCGGGACGGGATGCTCGTGCCAGATGTACAGTATCCGTACTTCCGTTTTTGTCGGCCCCGCGGGGGTGTCAACGACCCCTGCGTATTCGACTCTTTCCTGCAGGATGTAGTCCCGTCGCCGGGGTCCGGTGATGGAATCGATGTCGAAGCGGGCCGGAGCGACTTTCACGCCCCCCCCGGCGAACGAGAAGAGGGGCTTCAGGACCCACTCCCGCAATTCGCCAGGAGGCGTGGCGACATCTGACAGAAACATCGTCTTCGGCACGGTGGGGTGCTTGATGAAGGGGAGAGAAAACTTGCTCATGCGGAAGAACCAGTTGGGATGACCGGCCCACTCGACCTCGATGTCGTCCTTCAGTTTGAATGGAAGGCGCGCCCCGGACCCCTCCAGGTCCTCCGGAATTACCCTGTTATAAATACGGTCAACCGGGATGAGAGTGGCCCCCTTCCTGTAATAGAGCTTCCTTCGCTTCCGGACAATATCGCGGACATTGACGATGGATATCCCGCACAGTTTCGCGGTCAGGAGAAAGTCGGGGAGGGTTTTTTGCTGAAGCGGATCAATTTCCATTAAAATGACGTTCTCCGGCGCCCTGTTCCCGAGGACCGCGGTCCTGAAGAGCATCCCGTAGTTGTCTGCTTCCATTCCGGCGGCGTACTGGCTCAGGCCGGAGGGGAGGTCGTACACTGCCCCGTATTCCTGACAGAGTACAGGCTGGTAGGCGTAGAGGGTGGGAAAGCCCTGCAGATCGATAAGCCGGGGAAACAGCCGGCCGCCGGGGCTTTTTTC
>DASVIU010000191.1:0-4414 GCA_036386275.1 Bacteroidota bacterium
TCGGCAATCGTCGAATCCACAACA
Source organism: Bacteroidota bacterium (assembly GCA_036386275.1). Lineage (GTDB taxonomy): Bacteria > Bacteroidota > Ignavibacteria > UBA10030 > UBA6906 > Fen-1273. The sequence continues at coordinate 25 of DASVIU010000191.1, forward strand.
GTTGAGGTAAACCTGCCGGTTCCGGATACCTGGAGTCGGTATGAAGCGGCGAGCGGAGTCGTGCGCCACACAAGCCGCGGGTTGCGCGGCACGCCGGTCGTCCCGACAGGTGAAACTGCAAGAGGCGCCTGGGGGGTTGCCAAATACTTGCGGATCCATTTGAGTGCAGGACGTTCAGTCCCGTTCGAGCGGACGAGATACGCGTTCGTCTGCCACGTGAGCCCCTGGACATACCCCCAGAGCGTGATACCACGGACGCCGGGATTTTCCCAGAAGAGAGGAAAATAGGTCTGATAATTCTGAAGCTGCGTGGTGTCGGCGGCCTCATTGATGTCGAACTCCGAGATGTAGACAGGGAGCCCGGTTGCGGCGAGCCTGTCGAGGTTCGATTTGAGCGTGCCGATCGGATATACGTACGGGGATGCGGCACCGGCCGGACTCCTGAACTCAAAATAGTGCCCCTGTATCCCGATCCCGTCAATTAATCCTCTCACGCGGAGCGTATCGATGAGTGCAATATAATTCGTCGTGACGCCGTTGTCCTGAAGGACGTTATACTCGTTCAGGAGGAGCTTTATCCCGTGGAAGAAATATTTCCGCGCCATTTGGAACGCGGTGATCACCCAGTCCCACCCCGTCTTCCCTGTGCCCCCCAGGCCGTTCATATACGACGGGGGAGCGTGGAACGGTTCATTCACGACGTCTACAAACGATGTCGAGCCGTATCTCTGGGCTACCGTATCTATCCAATGATCCACCGCCGCTCTCTGCCCGGCCGAGTCAAGCAATGTGATCCACGAAGGCTGCTGGTTGCCCCACACCAGGTTATGATGCTTGTAGGGGAAGGAGTTCGATATGGCAAAGTTGTAGATGTTGTCAAGTGGAGTCCAGTTGAAATTCCCCTGTGAACCTTCGACGCTCCCCCACTTCCCGGCATCCTCAGGCGTGACCTGATTCCAGTACGTGGCGAAATCAGCGCGTATCGAGCTCATGCTGCTTCCCAGAAACTTGCTTTTCCCCTTCGCCAGGGGTTGTGCGGTGGACCCTGATGGGAGGGAGAGCACCACGCAGAGGAAAAGCGTCATCAAAACACACGAGCGACGATCGAGCGTGAATCGTCCGGGTCCCTCACCGGTGTGTGCATCGCGATTGTTCAATTGTCCCTGCACGGCAGTTCCTCCATTCTCTTCATGATAACAATTTTCCGCGACACCGATCGCCCGTCCGGCCGTCACTGGAGTGGAGCGAACGCGCCGGGAAATGGACCCGTCGCCTGGTCCCGGCGAAGAAGCTCGACTATATCCTGCGGCAGGGGCAATCCCATTTTCGAACCGGGGAACCCGGGCAGAACCTCATAATGCCCGAGATCCGCACTTTTGAACAGGGGGCCGTCATAGCCGGCAAACGAGCGGCTGTGGAGAGAAAAACCCGGCTCCACGCGCTGCAAATCCTCAAGTGAGTCAAATCCCGCCTGGCAGCGATCTCCCGGGGAAGGGCTCCAGAGTATCAGCGGAGAACCCATTCCGCGGGAGGCCCGGACGGCAACGTTCCCGTCGCACTGCTTCAGCATGGGCCGTGCGAGCTGCTGACAGAGAGAGTCGGGCTGCCAGACATAGAACAGGGGCCTGCCGAAATTCCGGTCCCCCCGGAGCAGGTTGTTGACAAACAGGTGGCCGTCTCTTCCTTCAAGCGGAGGCCCTGTACTCGCATGCCAGCCGAAATGGTCCCACGCAGCAACCCTCCCGTTTCGTCCGAGGCAGGCCACGCTGTTGATAAACGTATTCTGGTATATCCGGACGTTCGCGCTGTTGAGGACCAGCAGGCCGTGGTCGCAATTGACGAAGACGTTCCCGGCGCACACGGCCCCCTTCGAAATCTCAAAGAAGAAGCCGTTCTGGCTCGGCCAGACCTGGTCCGTCCGCATCGGCGTGTCGACCCTGCCGACCCCCTCGATCCAGTTGTCGACGAAAACGCCGTCCGCGTTGCCGACGTCATACCAGATGCCGTTGGAATACGGCAAATCGATTACCAGGTTATCCCGGCAGGTCACCCGGTGGCACTGGTTGAATATCTTGACGGCCGCCGGATAGTACCCGGTGATCTTCTCGATGTTGTTCCGGGTGAATATGTTCCCCTCCAGCAGGACGTCGCTCGAGCCGATGACATACACGCCTTCTGTTCTCGTATCGCTGATCCTGCAGTGACGGATCGTCAGATTGTCTCCCCGGAAATACCCGGCGACACGCGAACAGTACGACACGGAGCAGTCCTCCAGCGTCGAACCGACGACCTCCTTCCCGTGTGCCGACTCATCGGAAATCCCCTCCGGGTCCTTCCCCTCGATCTCAAGCGCGCGATACGCATACTGTGTCAGCGTCAGCCCCCGCAGCGTGTACCCTTTGCCGTCCGATTTCTTCCCGTGGCACTCTGCGGTCGTTCTGAGAAGCGCGACGTCATGCCGTGATTTCCACCTGGCGGTGTGCCGGGTCAGTCCCGATATAGACGACGCCTGCGTCGTAGTCGATGTAGTACGTGTTCTCATCCACCTCCCCCTCCCACCCGACCGCGTGCAAGAGTTTTCCGTCAACGAAGACCATGTCGTTGTTGAAACGCCAGGGTGGAGTGGATTTCCCTTCCCGGTTCCGCTGCCACCAGTCCGCCGGCTTTGAGGGGAAGAGCGTGGGCCATTTCGTGGTCCAGAGTCCGTTCCCCAGGCTCTGCCATGCGGATGCTATTCGAGTCCCTTTCAGCACGGGTTCTTCTTCTAAATAGGGCTGGATCGTGACTGCCTGGTTCAGGCGCAGGTTCCCCGTGCGGTATATGCCCCCGCGCATCACGATCGCATCGCCGGTACGGACCCGCTCGATCGCCGATTCAAGCGTCGTGGGCTCCGCGGGCTTCGCACCCGGCCGATCGGGACTGCCGTCCGGTGCAACGTAGTAGATTGTCCCCGTGCCGCGGGGACTTGCGAACGATCGGCGGACGGGACCGTACGGCCCGCCGGAGGGGTGTGCCGCGGCGATGCCGTACGGTGCAATCGCGCAAAGAAGAAGAAGCGGGAGACGAATGCCGGTGTGCGGTCCCCGCCTGCGGGAGTCGATAATGTTCATGGCGGATTCACCTTTGTTGTTGCCACTTCCCGAAGAAACGCCGGCACCACTTCGGGTTCATCGCCCCTCACATGCCGTATGCCGGAATCCTGTGAAAGCTCTCCGGGGGCCCAAGGTAGCTTCGTTTGAGCCCGCCGCAATCGATGACGATTTTTTCCAGGACGACGCCGGGGTCCACAATCCAGAACTTCAGCGTGTGGACACCGGGGGCCGCGATCAGATGCGACGTATGGCTGTGGCGCGAGTTGTCCTCCACCGTCCGCGCCCAATCCTGGTTCCGGTCACCGGCGGCGTACACCTCCGGCACGAGCGTGACGACCTGCGGGCGCTCATCGTCGAGCGATACCGCATAGCGAAGGCCCCTGCCGGGGAGGAAGTTGAGCGTGGGCCCGAATATCCCGTCAACATCAACCTTGCCGGAGTCTGAGAGATACATCCGGTATTCCAGGCAGGCAGATGTGCTCCCGGGGACTGAAGGGGGGGCGTCGACGGCCGATGTTCCCCTCATCCCGGAGAGCGTGTGCCCGTACTCTTCGATGCCGACCCAGCGTGAAAGCACGTGCGGACTGTTACGCGTGAAGTGTCCGGCTTCCATCGAGACCACCCCTTCGCTTTCCAGAAATCCGTAGAACGCCGAGGTATCGATATTTCCGGGATCTGAGACACTGACATGGACGTCGACTGTTCCGCCGGCGCCTTTGATATGGACGATCCCCCTGGCATTCCCACGCGGAATCCTGGCCCAGTCGATCGTGATTTGCAGCCGCTCCTGCATCCGGACTTTCCCCCTTTTCCCGGAAACGGCGATCCAGGGCCTGTCGGCGCGCGCCTCAAATTCAAACGGGGACCTCCCCCTGTTGAACACGTCGATCGTACGGGATTGTCTGTTGAACCGGTCGAACGGCGGTAGAGCCGGGTCGGCGCCAGGACCGGGCCAGGACGAATCCGAGCCGTCCACGGCGACGCCCATCGCTCCGGGGGCGGGAACGTCGATCTCACGGAGGGGGATCGCCTTCAGGCTGTTAGCCGGCGGGTCCTTCCAGCCGGTATACCCCAGATGGGGCTGGTCCATGAAGTGATCCCATTTCCCGCGCGCCAGAGTCCGGTTGAACTCTCCCATCAGTGCCGTGTCGGCAGTGAAGAGTGATCTTACTTTCGCCGCCATCTCGTTTGTGGCCGAGCGTCCCTGGCGTGCATAGAGCGCGTTCTTTCCGGCGCACAGATACAGTTCGTTCACAAGAGCACTTGCCCTGGCGGGAAAAAGGACGAGCTGGTAGAAC
>DASVIU010000192.1:0-3209 GCA_036386275.1 Bacteroidota bacterium
TTGTCCTGGAGTACGCGAAGCGGAAAGCCGAGACGGGGAAGGACGTGGTGATGCTCCTCGATTCGCTCACCCGGCTCGGCCGGGCTTTCAACATTCACCAGAAAAGCAGCGGCAGGACGATGTCAGGCGGGGTGGATATCCGGGCACTGGAGATCCCCAAACGCATTTTCGGGGCGGCGAGGAACCTCGAACACGGAGGCTCGCTCACCATCATTGCCACCGCCCTCATCGACACCAACTCGCGGATGGACGAACTGATTTTCCAGGAATTCAAAGGGACGGGAAACATGGAGCTCGTTCTCGACCGCGGCATGGCAAACGAACGCATATTCCCCTCGATAAACCTCGGGGCGTCCGGGACGCGGCGCGAAGAACTGCTCTTCGGTCCGGCCGTCTCACGGCACCAGAATCTCCGCAGGTCGATCGCGCGGCTCCAGCCCCGCGACGCAATGCTCGCTGTTCTGAAGCTCCTCGAACAGTTCCCGACGAATGAGATCCTCCTCAGCAAATTCTGAAGTACTCCATATCACCGCCCCTGCTGGATTCGACTTCTGGCGTACTGCCTTCAGTCATGGATGGTGCGCTCTCCCCCCGTTTTCTCACGACCCGGAGCGGAGAGAGCTCGGCCGTGTGTTCACACTCCCGGGAGCCCTGACCGCTTCATGCACGATGAACGCCGGGGGAAGGGGCGTCCGCGTCACGGCGGCGTGGTCCCGTGATCCGGACGCCGGAGCGCGGGCGGATCTCATCGGCCAGATCAGGACGTGTCTCCGTATGGATGAGGATTTCACCGAATTCCACAGGGAGGCGCGCCGGCACCCGCGCTACCGCTGGATCGCAGCGTGCGGCGCCGGGAGGATGCTCCGGTCGCCGAGCGTCTTCGAGGATGCCCTGAAAATGATCTGCACGACCAACTGCACGTGGGCCCTCACCACGCTCATGGTCTCCAATCTTGTCGCAAGCGCGGGAAGACGTCCCGGGAAGAGGGGCACGACATTCCCCTCTCCTGCGGCGGTCGCGGGGATGACGGAATCATTCCTCAGAAAACAGGTCAAGGCGGGATACCGGTCCCCCTATATACTCGCACTGGCCGATCGGGTGGCCTCCGGCAAGCTCGACATTGAATCGTGGCGCACTTCCCCGCTGTCGACTCCGGCCCTTTTCGACGAAATGAAAACCGTCAAAGGGATAGGGCCGTACGCCGCGGGGAACCTTCTCAAGCTGACGGGGAGATACGAGTACCTGGGCCTCGATTCATGGGTCCGGGCAAAGTACTCCGAGCTCCGCCGCGGGGGGAGACGCGTGAAGGACTCCACGATCGAAAAGGATTACGAGGAATTCGGGAGGTGGCGGGGTCTCTTTTTCTGGCTCGAGATGACACGCACCTGGCACGGAGACAAATTCCGCTTTTGATTCCCGATGTAACTTTCCGGCGGAGAGAGAGTATAGTGAGCAGGGGGATGCGCCATGCATATCAATAGTCCGTCAACGCTGCTCGCGGCGGCCCTTGTTCTCGTCCTGTGCATCGCGTGCGACCGGGCGGCCAAGCACGCTGCGGAGTCTCTCAGGGGGAAGCCTCCCCGTGAAATCGCGGGGGGGCTCATGACCCTCTCGTATGCCGAGAACAGGGGAGCGATGCTGAGCCTCGGGGCCGGTCTTCCGGAGAGAACCCGGTTTCTGATATTCACCGCGGGGGTCGGCCTCCTTCTTGCCGGCATCGCAGGCGTCATCCTGTTCGCCCCGGCACTCTCCCCCCCCCTCGTGACCGGGCTTTCACTCATACTCGCCGGGGGAGGGAGTAATCTCTTCGACCGGCTCGCGAACGACGGCAGGGTCGTGGATTTCGTGACCCTCGGCGCCGGAGGAATCCGGACCGGAATATTCAACCTCGCAGATGTCGCAATCATGCTCGGCGCGTCACTTTTTCTTCTCACAATGATCCGACAACAGCACGCCCGCACGGCATGAACCGGGAAGATCGCGCCACAGTGTTGAAGGTGCTTCACACCTTTTTCCGGATCGCCGCAATCGCATTCCTTCTCGTCACCTTTTCGTTCTCCGTCGACGAGAGGGGGACCACCTGGATCATGTGGCGGGATTCAACGCTCCTGGCCATCACACTGGTATGCCTCGCGCTGTTGATGGCCGCCGGCTGGCTGTATTCCGTCCTTCGTCTCAAAAGGCTGGACAAAGGGGAAGAGAAACCTGCGTCCCTGTCGTTCCGCGACGTCCCGCTCCAGCCTTACAATATCTGGAAGCCGATGCTCTTCCGCACCCGGGCAGGGCTTGCGGCGGCCGTGTTCCTCATATTCGGCACCATCGGTCCGCTCAGCTCGCTCCTGACGCCACCGGATCAGACGCTGCATCCTCTGAAGATCGTCATCGTCACAATCGCCAGCGGCGGCATTTCAGGATGCATGATCCTGTTCGGAAGCCGGAAGATCCTTCTCGTTCTCTCACTGGCCCTCTGCCTGGGCGTCCTGTTCACCGTGGACCCGATCGTGGAGGGACTTGCCGCCAGGCCCACCCCGTCGCTGAAAGGTCCCGACGGATCGGTCACCCTCACCCGGATGCAGCTTGACAATTTCAGGGATCAACGGACCGTCGTCGCCGCCGGAGGTATCGTGCTCCTCTCGCTGGGTTACGTCATGTTCATCGTCCTGCTCACGAGCGAAGGGCGCCTCCGCGCGCGGCTGGAGGCGGAAATGTCAATCGCCCGCAGGATCCAGCAGACATTGATCCCCTCCTCCGGGCTCGCCACCGGGAGAGCGGAAGCGGCGGGAATGACCGTCCCGGCGAGCGAAGTGGGGGGAGATTACTTCGATTTCCTCGAGTTACCGGACGGGCGCCTCGCCGTATTCGCCGCCGATGTCGCGGGACACGGCGTGGGGGCGGGGATACTCGGTGCCATGACGAAAAGCGCGTTCCGCGCACACATCGTCCACGATCCCTCGCCTGCATCCATGCTCAGGTTCCTGAACGCGACGCTCGCCGGGCTCGTCGAGCGGAAGATGTTCATTACCGCCGCCTATCTCCTTCTCGACGCAGCGCATGGCTCCGCGCGGATCGCGACGGCGGGTCATCCGGCCCTCCTCCGCGTCGACGTGCATGGCTCGATCGATGAGATGCGGACTCCCAGCCTGGCGCTCGGCATGGACCGGAACGCGACATTCACGGAGCTGGACATTCCCTGTGCGAGCGGGGACGTG
>DASVIU010000193.1:0-7745 GCA_036386275.1 Bacteroidota bacterium
TGAAATGAACAGGGAAGCGTACGATATTCTGATCGACAGTGAAGCTGCACACGCGGGCGCATAACATTCTGACGGCATGCAATGATTGATCCGGTCAAGTTCAAAAAAATCCTCGTCAATCTTCTGAAGATCCTCGTCGTCGTGGAGCTCGTGTCCGCGTTCTCAAATGGAGTGGGGGGACACGGCTGGGGGCGATTCGGCGTCGATCTCGTCATCGCGGGGATCCTCTATCTCACATGGGAGCGCCTGACGGCTGTCGTCGTTCAAAAAAAGGAAGCGTCGTGGAAGCTAATGGAGACCTCCCCCGAGCGGGCGGGCCTTTTCAACGCGCTTGTTTTTTCCCTCCTCTGGACGGACCGCATCTATGAAAACGTCCCCCCGGACAGGCTGAGACTCATCGTCATCTCGTACACGCTGATCGCCCTCGGGCTCGTCGCCGCGTTCGTCCAGATCGGCTCCGGGCTGATGCCCCTGGTGGTCTCGGGAGCCCTGGTCCTGGGGGCGGTGAACCTCGTCACCTGGGTCATCTCCCTGGAGCGCGGAGAAAAGGAAACGCTTCAGACCGAGCTCAAGCTTGCGCACGACGTGCAGGTCTCGCTCATGCCGAAGTCCGACCCCTCGCTGCCGGGATTTGACATTGCGGGGATCTCCGTGCCGGCGGCGAATGTGGGGGGGGACCTGTTCGACTACGCACCGCTCGGCACAAACGGCGGCGTGTTCGGCATCTCGGTCTTCGATGTCTCGGGGAAAGGGATGCAGGCGGCGATGTCTGCGGTCTTCACAATCGGGGCGATTGCGGGGGAGGTCGACCTGTCAACGTCCCCCGCCCGGATTCTCACGAGGCTGAACAGGTCGATATTCTCCCATTCAAGACGCGGGCACTTCGTTGCATTCCTTCTGGCGGCACTCGACACGACACGGAAGACTCTGACCTTCGCCAACGCCGGACAGACAAGGCCGCTTCTCAAAAGCCGTGAAGGGTTGACCTGGCTCGATCCTCCCGGCGTGCGATTTCCGCTCGGGATGAAGGAAGACAGCACCTATGAAGAAAAGACCATGCAACTCGCGCCGGGAGACATCCTGTTCATGCTGACCGACGGATTCACCGAGGCGATGAACACGCGGGAGGAGATGTTCGGCGCGGAGCGAGTGGAGGAGGTCGTTCGGGATGGTGTGATCGACGGCCTGACGTCCGGGGCGATCATCGGGCGTCTGACGGCGGCGGTGCACACCTATGCGGCCGGAGCGCCGCAGCACGATGACATGACAATCGTCGTTGTGAAAGTCCTGTGAGACGCCTCCTCCTCCTCGCCTGCACGCTCCTGTTTGCCGCGGTCTCCCGCGGACAGCAGGGGGAATATTTCAATGTCTTCCTCCGCATCGACTATGCATCGGCGGAGAAGACGCTGGAATTGTACCGGGGGACCGCCGGCCGGCCTGCGGACATTGCGGCCCTGCGCGGGAGCCAGATCGCGCTCTCGACGACGGCGTTCCTGGCCCAGCGCCCCCTCGACACGCCGGCGCTGGAGCATGCGCTGGAGGCCGTCAAGTTCAACCAGGGACTGGAAGACGACGTGTTCCGCATGCGGGACGCCCGCGCGAACGTGGCGGCGATCAGCGAGCTCCTCGAGGAGGCCCAGAAGCGGAATTTCGGCCAGAAGGTCGTGAGCACCGTGGCGCAGCTTTTTCCCTCCGCGGCGAGGGTGAACACCGTGATCCCCGTCTACTTCGTTGCGTTCGGCCACCAGAACATCGACGCGTTTGTCCGGCGCGTCATCTGGCGGGGAGACTCTCCCGTTTTTACCGGGGAAGGTGAGGGGGAGCTGACGATCGTTGTGAACCTCGCGAAGTGCGTGAACTACGGCCGGAGCGTGGATGAGCGGTTTATCGGGATGCTGAGCATTGTCGCCCACGAGGTGTTCCACGCGGCCTTCGGAGTCTACAAGGACGGCTCACCGGTCTGGAAGAATTACTACGCCACGCACCGCACCCCGATCGACCAGCTCCTGGATCTCTCGCACAACGAGGGGGTCGCCTACTACCTCACTCTCATTCAATCTTCACGCGGCAAGCTTCCGCCGGACGGCCTGGAGAGGGCCCGGCGCTCGTTTGCGGACTTCAACAGGAACGCCGCCGAGCTCATCGCGCCGGGGACATCGTTCCGGAGGTCTGAGGACATCATCCGGCTCTCGAACACGTCGGGGTACTGGGAAAGTTACGGCGCGATCACCGGCATGATCATGGCCCGTCAGATCGATCAGACGCTGGGGCGGCAGGCCCTCGTGGAGACGATCGCGAACGGGCCCGCGGATTTTTTTGCAAAATACGCCGATCTGATGAAGCGCGACGGCAATATCCCCACCCTCTCCCCCCTGGTCCTGCAGACCGCCGGGCGCTGATCCCCCAGTTGAGTTGTTTCGGATTCAGACTTCCGGGTCACTTACCATCGCCGAAAATAAGCCATGCCTGTTCCACGAAATACGGGAAGCTCCATTCTACCCCGAGGTTTCTGGCAAATTGCAGACGTGCTTTTGCGGCATCAAGATAGATCATCCGTGTTTTTGACTTCATGGCAATTTTGTCGAGCTTGAGGATTCTTATGTAGTCCGGTGATGTCATCGCTTCTTCACTCTTTAATGAACACTGAGAGCTACTTGAACCTGGTGCAGCCAAAGACCCGCCTCAAACTCTATCACAACGTCGTTGTATTGGACAAGAGTCCTTGTGCTAAGGGTCACGTGATCATCTGAAGGCTCTATACTGTTTACTTTCCTTTGACGGCACGGTCTGAGCTGTCTGATGTAGACGCCGGCAACTTGCGGCTCGCCCCCCGATTTCGTATCTTTTCCTTACACTCGCAATTTTTCCATCCGTTTTGAATCTGTTTCTCAAGAATATCTCCCAGCTCGTTACCGTCGCCGCCCGGGGGAAAACCGCAAAAACGGGCGCGGATATGCGGGACCTGGGCGTCCTCACCGATGCCGGCGTCCTCTGCCGGGACGGAAAGATCGCATGGGTCGGCCCGATGCGGGAATGGGGAGGGACGCTCCCCCCTGATGTCGCCGAGCTTGACGCAGCGGGGATGACAGTCCTTCCCGGATTCGTGGACTCGCACACGCACGCGATGTTCGCCGGGAGCAGGGAGAAGGAGTTCGCGCTCCGGTCGGAGGGGGCGACGTACCAGCAGATTGCCGCGGAAGGGGGGGGGATCCTGAGCACGATCGGTCACGTCCGCGCGGCCGGGAAGAAGGCTCTCAAGCGTCAGACCGTCAGGTACATGAACGGGATGATGCGGAGCGGGACCACCACCGTCGAGATAAAATCGGGGTACGGGCTCGACATGGACTCCGAGATCAAGATGCTCGAGGCGATCGTCGAGTTGGGGGCCGAGGAACTGATGGGTGTGGTGCCGACGTTTCTCGGTGCACATGCCGTTCCCCCCGAATACAGCGGCAGGACGGGTGAGTACGTCGCTCTGCTTGTCGATACGATCATCCCGTACGTGGGGCGCAAGAAACTCGCCCGCTTCTGCGACGTGTTCTGTGAAAAAGGGTACTTTGAATTGGCCGACGCCGAGCGGGTTCTCGGCGCAGCCCGTTCATGGGGGATGAAGCTGAAGGTGCACGCGGACGAATTAACGCCGATGGGGGGTGCCGAGCTCGCAGCGCGTCTTGGTGCCGTGTCGGCCGATCACCTTGAACAGGTGAGCCGGGATGGGATCGGAGCGATGAAGGAGGCGGGGGTCGTGGCGGGCCTGCTCCCCGGAGTTTCGTTTTTCCTGAATCACGGATATGCCCCCGCCCGGGCGCTCATCGACGGCGGCGTGGCGGTCGCCATCGCAAGCGATTTCAACCCCGGGTCCTGCATGTCCTGGTCGATGCCGATGATGATGACGATTGCATGCACGCAGATGCGCATGACGCCGGAGGAAGCCCTGACCGCCTCGACACTGAACGGCGCGGCCGCACTCGGTCTCTCGGGGGAGATCGGGAGCATTGAAGTCGGGAAGAACGCCGATATCATCATCGCCGGAGTCCCCGACTACCGTTTCCTTGCCTACCACTTCGGTGCGAACCACGTGCGAACAATAATCAAGAACGGCACGATTCTGGAATTCTGAAGCGGGGTTCTTATGGCACGTATTGTCGAATGCGTTCCCAATTTCAGCGAAGGGCGCAATATACGCATCATCAATGCGATCGCCGGGGCGATCAGCGCGGTCCCCGGCGTGAAATTTATAAGCGCGGAGCCGGACAAGGATTACAACCGCACGGTCGTCACGTTTGTCGGCGAGCCGGAGGCGGTCCTCGAGGGGGCGTTTCTGGGAACGAAGAAGGCGGCCGAGCTGATCGACATGTCGCAGCACCTGGGGGAGCACCCGCGTATCGGCGCCACCGATGTGGTCCCGTTCGTCCCCGTCTCCGGCGTGACGATGGAGGACTGCGTGCGCCTCTCGAAGGAGTTCGGCGCGCGCGTCGGCATGGAGCTGCAGATCCCCGTCTACCTGTACGAAGAGGCGGCGACGCGGCCGGAGAGGAAGAATCTGTCCGTCATACGGAAAGGGGAATACGAGGGGCTGGCCGAGAAGCTGAAAGATCCCGCGTGGGCCCCCGACTTCGGGCCGGCCGCATTCAACGCTGCATCGGGTGCGACGGTCACCGGCGCGAGGATGTTCCTCATCGCCTACAACGTCAACCTCGACACCAACGACGTGAAAATCGCCAGCGAGATCGCGCTCCGTATCCGTGAAAGCGGCCGGATCAGGAAAGACGGGAAGGGGAACCCCGTCCTCGACGGGAAGAATCAGAAGATCACGATCCCCGGGTCGCTCCGGGCGGTCAAGGCGATGGGCGTCCTTCTCGAAGCGCAAAACATCGCGCAGATCTCCATCAATCTCGTCAACTATCATATCACCCCCCCTCACATGGCCTTTGAAGCGGTGAAAAAGGAGGCGGCCTCACTCGGCGCGCGGGTGACGGGGAGCGAGATCGTCGGTCTCACACCGAAGGAGGCCCTCCTGATGGCGGGAAAATTCTACGCCCCGGCGGCGTCCGGCGAAGAAGCCATCCTGGCCGCGGCGGTCGACGCGCTCGGCCTCGGCCAGCTCGAGCCGTTCGACATTCAGAAGAAAGTCATCGAAGCACAACTCTAACAGAACGCGGACACTCCCATGCCAGTCAAGAAAACACTTGCAGCATTCCTGGACGAGCTTGCCTCCTCATCCCCCGCCCCGGGAGGCGGGAGCGTTGCCGCGCTTGCGGGTGCTCTCGGCTCCGCGCTGACGGCGATGGTCTGCAACCTGACGATCGGCAAGAAGAAATATGCGGCCGTGGAGGAGGAAATGAAGAAGATCCTGGTCCAGGCCGAGGAGATGCGCGCCCTCTTCACCGCGCTTATCGACGAGGACACCCAGGCATTCAACAAGGTGATGGAGGCGTTCGGTCTGCCGAAAGAGACGGAACCGCAGAAGGCGCTCCGTGCCGCGGCGATCCGCGAGGCGACGAAGGAAGCGACAAATGTTCCGCTGGAGGTCATGAAGCACTGTATCGACGCCCTCGCGCTCACCCAGCAGGTGGCCGCCGCCGGAAACGTGAATTCGGTCAGCGACGCCGGCGTCAGTGCGTACATGCTTCATGCCGCCGTCGAAGCCGCCGCGCTCAATGTGCGCATCAACCTGAATAACCTCAACGATTCGGAATTCGTCGGATGGAAGACGGATGAAATGGACTCGCTCATGAGTACGAGCCGGATGATGCTTGAGGAGATCCAGGGGATCGTTGCGGACAAGATGAAGCACGACTGAGAAGTACGATTCAGAAGAACGCCTGAAAAATATGTCAGTCTCCGCTCTGCAGCGTGATTCCGCCTCCCGGCTTGAACATGATGCGGAGGATCTCCCCCTCGGGGCGGACGTCGGCGTCGTGCTTCGATGATGCGTGCCACCTCCCGAATGGGTTCCTGAGCTTCGCTTCTCCCCCCAATTCCGAATCGACCCGCACTTCGCGCACGATCCCGTTTTCTTTCGCTGCGCTGACGAGGAACGCGCCTTCCGTGCGGAGCGTCGCGAACGAGAGATCCTTCCATCTCTCCGGGACTGCGGGAAAAACCTCGATGAACCCTGCGTAGCTCTGCAGGAGCATCTCCTGCAGGCCGGAGGCGAAAGCGAAGTTCCCCTCCAGTGTGAACGGGCGATAGGTAAATCCGGAATACCCCGATTTCGTCTGGTCGCCATTGACGTGGAAGCTGTTCGTGCTGCAGAATGCGTGGGCGAATGTCGAGAGTGCGCCCGCTGCTCCGTCGCCGTCCTTGCCGCGCGCCTTCATGCAGGCCAGCCATGCATATGAATAGCCGCACCACGCGGCGGGACCTACGGAATCGAACCGGGCCAGTGTGTTCCGTATGATCTCCTGCGAGCGCGGGCCCTCCTCCCACCGGATCAGACCGAGCGGATAGACTGCCATGGCATTCGAAAAGTGCCTGTGCGATTCGTTGTAGGCGAGTGTCGGGGCGAACATGAGCTCCTGCTTTCCGCTCAGTGCAAACTCCGGAAATTCCCCTCCGAGTCTTCTCCAGTGTGCGGATTCGCCGCCCAGCCCCAGCTCCTCCGCCATCTCCGCCGCCGCCCCGAACACGAACTTCATCAGTGCCAGGTCGTAGTTGGTGGTCCGTGTGAACCATGCCGAAATATCATTATTCCGGATTTCGGGGCTGGAGCTAAGCGGCAGCTGTCGCAGGCCATTCTCGTCTCTGATCGTCAGCCGTTCGAGGAACCTTGCTGTCTCCCTGAGCCAGGGATATCCCCGCGTGCGGAGAAATTTCCTGTCCATGCTGTAACGCCACTGCAGGTAGAAATGCTGCGCCAACCAGGAGGAGACCGTGGGAGAACCCGAGTATTGTATCCACCCCCCCATGGCTCTTCCGTCGAGCGTCGTAACCCCGGGGACGGCCAGCCCCTCCATCCCGAAATAGTGTCGCGTGTACTTTTCATACACGGGCTTGTTGGCGTCCAGGTGGTCGAGATACGCCAGTCCCTCACGAAGGTGGTTTGCCGCGTAGCAGGGCCAGTAGCTCATCTCCGTGTTCAGGTCATGGTGATAGTCCCCCTTCCAGGGTGGGAGGCGGCCGTTGTCGGCAGTCCAGACCGCCTGCAGGGAAATCGGGGGCGCCCCCCGTCGGGAGGCGGACCCGAATTTGTACTGCTCCATGTACCACTGTTTTTCTATCACGGGATCCGGGACGTGCAGCGCGGACTTCGACCAGAACCTTTTCCACCACTCTTCGTGCGACCTGAGCTCCGTTTCAAATCCGCGTCCGAGAAACTCACGGCATATTGCGGAAGCAGTTGCGCCTTCTTTTTCCCCGCTCCGGTGTGACGAAATGCTCCATGTCCCTTCGATCGTTTCCGGGTCCGGTCGCCTCCAGGTCACGCACACCTCGTAGGCGAATCCTCCCCAACCCTCCTGCCGGTACGTGATTGTGTTCCCCTTCTTTTCCACCGTCCCATTCCTGTACCCCAGCCGGATGAGGTTGTCCCCCGCAACAGATCCCTGAGCTGCCGTGTCTCCCTCACCCGTGTACGGAGGGGGGAGAAGCGCGATGGGGAGACTTTCCGGCACATGTTCCCACTGAAACCAGCCGGTAGGCCTCGTCGCATGTATGAATGTCCTGAGCACCGTCCCATTTTCCCACCGGATCACGCAGAGCGCGCTGTCGACGGAGAGGTGAGCCGATCGGACGGGGCCCAG
>DASVIU010000194.1:0-3644 GCA_036386275.1 Bacteroidota bacterium
CCCTCACGCGGTGTCCGTCGAACGACGAGAGCTCCGCCCGGAGTCCCCCCCTCTTCGCGGGACGGCACGACCAGACGATTGCATTCACATCCGCAAGGTACGCACCCCCCGGGCTCCCTCTCCTGATGGTCCACCCGGAGCTTTTCATGCGATCGAGAGGAAAGACACCGGTGGGGGCTTGAAGACCGCCGGCGGAGAGGCTGACACTGTGTGCCCCGGTCCCGGACACGCTGACTGATTTCGCGGTACCGAACTCGAGCCTGGCGGTGCCCGATTCGAAGACCCCCGCGGCGCGTCCGTCCCCGTTCCCTATATTCCATTCTGTTTCTCTGAATCCCATCAGCGAGTAGAGTGTCCCCAGATACATCCCCCCCGCCCAGAGGAATGACGGTTTGTCGATCGCCCCGTAGGCACCGGACGACGTGTCGGCATAACGGTATTCATAAAATGCGGGCTGCCCGTGTGGACTGGCTGAGACGCCGTCCAGCGTCATGACCGCCTTGAAGAACCGGAGCGCCTCGACAGTATTCCCCGCGGCGATTAGTCCCTGTGCGTACCACGCGTTCGCATGCGGCCAGACGCCGCCGTTCGCATAAAAATAGGGGTCGCCCGCTTCGTTCGTGGGGAAACGGAAATAGGCCCGGACCGAATCACGGTTGAAGTCGGGGGGCATGACGTTCCGCACGCCGAGCCGTTCGTCCACGAGGACGCGGCGGGCGGTCGCAAGGAGCTCCGACGCCCTGTCAGGCGGGATCTCGCCGTACACCGCACCCATCAGCGAGCCCATGTAGAAGTGTGTGTCCCGGTCGTCCCCATTCGCATTCATTAGGTATCCGGCCCCGGTCTCCCAGAGCCGGGAATTGAGCGCCCGCTCCATTCCGTCCGAGAGGAGCTCGTAGCCCGGAAGCCGGAAAAGATCCCGGTGCATACGTGAACAAAGGAAAAGATAGTCGCGAAGGGCCCGGATCGCGAGGATGGTGATGTAGGAGCGCGGCCCCTCCCTCCGCCCGATGTCCCACCAGTCGGGGCGGAATGCATACATAAGGCTGTCGCTGTGACACTGGGTGAGGACCTGTTCAAGGCTTGTGGTCACGAGCGGAAAGATGCGCGCCACAGTCGCCGTGTCGCCCGTATGGTGGAGATACCGCGTGACGGTCTCGATGAACCAGAGATGGTTCCAATTGTCGGGCGTGCAGAGCTCCGTCTTGAAGCCGTCGTCCCTCCAGTAGCGGGCATGAGGGATAATCCCCCGCTCCGCCCACGCGGCAACCGTCCCCAGGTCCCGTTTGACGCGGGGCGCATCGAACCAGACTGCGCTCAGGTCGGTCAGCAGGACATCATGCGTGAAGAAGAAATTGTACTCGGCCGGGCAGGGCATCGGAACGACCCGCCCCTCGAGCGAATGCGCATTGGAGGCAAGGAGCGCGCAGGCCCAGTCCGCCGTCCGATCAACCGGCTGGTCCCCCGTCCGGGGAGCAAACTGGAGCTGTCGCCTGACCAGCGCGTCGTACCCGGCAATCTCTCCTTCCCACCTGGTCCGGAGAGCCTTCGCAACCGGTTTCCATCTTGCAAGGGTTGAGCTGAATATTGCGAGTCGAACGGTGAATCGGCCGTGCGCGGGAATGTTCTTTCTGTACAGGAACGCGGCCGCAGGGCTCCCCTGCTTTTCCCGTGCGAGTGTGTGCCCGCGAGGAATCCCGCCGGTCGTGAACCAGAGAGGGTTCAGGGAATCGGGTCCGAGATCGGCGGCACTGGCGGTCCATCCTTCCGGCACGGCCCCCAGGTTCTCGAGGACGATGGCCGCCTGACGCGAAGCGGGCTGATCAAAATGAACTGCGAGCGCGCCGCTTCCTGCGTCATACTCGGTCCATGCGCTGTCCAGCCATGCGAATGTCTGGCACGTGCGGAGCACCGTGCGGCACTGAAGGTACAGCTCGAGACCCACGGGGTCTCCCGTGCGGTTTTCACAGGAGAGGGTCCAGACGAGTCCGGGAGACGTTTGCAGGAACTCGTACGTTGAAGTCCACCGGAGCGGGGGATCGTCGCGGTGGAACCGGACCCGGTGGGGGGAGAGCGTGTACGCCCATGGTTCCAGGCCGATATGGACCGGCTGACCGCCGTTGACGCGAACGCCGACAACGAAGGGCGCCGACTCCCCCCTCTTCCAGTAGTCCCTGCTCATGTCGATACTGTTCGCCGCCGGCTCGTACAGGCTGATACGCGAGGGGAGGGGACGGCTCGAGTGGAACTCCGCCCCGGCGTACGGACCCCCCACTTCGACCTGACCGTACATGCCGCTGAACTCGCGCGTGATGCGGTCTTGTCCCGCGAGCCGGGGGACGAACGACAGGACCACCGCCGCCATGAGAAATTTGTTCATCCTTTCAACCCGCTCGATGCCATGCTCTCAATGAAATAGCGCTGGAAGAATGCGTACGCGATGATCACTGGTAGCGAGAGGAGCGTGGCGGCTGCCAGGAGGTATCCCAGCTGCGTCTCCGCCTGTCCACCGGTCGTGAATATCGTGACGATCTGCGGCATCGTCATAAGCGACTGCTCGCGGACCACCATCAGGGGCCAGAGGACCTCGTTCCAGTTCGCCATGAACGTGAGGAGTGCCACGGTGATGATCACGGGACGCGACAGGGGCCAGATGATCCGGAAGAGGATCATGAGCTCCGAGCACCCGTCGACCCGGGCCGCATCGATAAGCGCCTGGGGGATTGCCATGAAAAACTGGCGGAACAATATGATGCCGAATGCGCTCATCATTGTGGGGGCGATCAGGGCGAGATAGGTATCCGTCCAGCCGAGCTTCACCATGAGTATGTACTGCGGTATCAGGACGATCTGGAACGGTATTGTCATCGTAAAGAGTATGAGCGTATAGAGGGTCTTCTTTCCCAGGAACCGGAGCCTGGCCAGGGCATAGCCGACCATCGACCCGAAGAAAACCACGGAGGCCGTCGTGGCCGCCGAGACGATGATGCTGTTCAGGAACGCCCTGGCGATCGGGATCTTCAGGAGCACCTGCGCGTAGCTCTGCAGGGAGAAGTCTCCGGAGAGTATATTCAGGCTCGCGATCTCGAGCTCGGGTTTCAGCGACCCCGCCAGCATCCAGAGGAACGGATAGGCGAAGACGACGGCACCGGCCACAAGCCCGGCGTATTTCAGCACATTCTTCATGATGACATGTCCGACTCGATCACACGGCGCTGGAGGACGACGACCCCCAGTATCACAAGCGCGTAAACGAATCCGAGCGTCGCGGCGTACCCCATATGGCCGAACGAAAACGCCTGGTTATAGATGTAGAGCATTCCGGAGAGCGTGCTCTGCATCGGTCCGCCCCCCGTGAGGACGTACGGCTCAATGAAAAGTGAAAACCCTCCGATCGTCGAGAGCACAACGATGACGACGATCGTGGGGTTCAGCATGGGGAGCGTCACGTAGCGGAACTGCTTGAACGGGGTCGCCCCGTCGAGGTTCGCGGCCTCATAGAGATCGCGCGGTATGTTCTGGAGTCCGACAAGGAAGAGCACGATGTAGATCCCCACGTTCTTCCACGTGGCCATTATCGCAATGGAAGGCATGGCCACGCGAGGATCGACGAGCCACGGAACGGGGGGAAGGCCCGCAGCGTG
>DASVIU010000195.1:0-2079 GCA_036386275.1 Bacteroidota bacterium
ACCAGAGCGGCATGTTCCTTGTGGAAATCCTCGTGGGGGTGGTCCTTCCGTTCTGTCTCCTGCTTTCACGGAAGGTTCGCTCAAGCAGGACGGGGCTGTTCTATTCGGCGGTCCTCGTCCTTCTCGGGTTCGTAGCTCACAGGATGAACACGGCGATCACAAGCATGGAGCACTGGCCTGACAGGCTCTATGTCCCCTCAGTCCAGGAACTCTGCGTCACACTGGGGCTCGTCGCATTCGGATTCACCGCCTTTGCTTTCATCGCACGCTATTTCAACGTCTTTGGCGAAGCGTCTCATCATGCGAACGAGGTCCGGGAGGAACTGCCGGCGGACCTTGCCCGCGCCACGTTCGAATAGGTGCAAGTCCCTCCTTTTAAAAGGGCGTCCCGCGGCATTCCCGCGGGACGCCCTTCTTTTATGTTCACAAATGCAACACTCCTTCCTAGTCGTAGGAATCCGGCGGTACGGATCGGGACAGGGGGGATCGCCTCCTGCGCAAAATCTGATATTTAGGCAGTTCCGAACGATTTGTGCATGGCATGATTTGTGACCTTTCCATGATCACCACGGCCATGGGAAAGATCGGCTCCCGATGAAGAGAATTGTACAGACTATTGCGTTCAGGCTCTTCCTGCTGATCGTATCCGTCCAGACCCTTGTGCTTGCCCTCCTGACATACGCCGTGCTTCGCGTCCAGGAGACAAGCCTGATGGAAAACGTGCAGTCGAGCGCGGTGCGGGTGAGCGAGATGATCCGCCGCGCGACGAGGCACAGCATGATGTACAACCGGAACTCCGACGTCGACGGGATCATTGCCGAGATGTCCGGTGAGCCGGGGATCGAGGGGATCAGGGTCTACAACAAGACAGGGGATGTCTCCTACAGCACGATCCCTTCCGAGCGTCATTCCAGGGTTGACATGAATGCGGAAGCCTGCGTGAGCTGCCATTCCGGAAGCGGCCTGGAGAATCCCCATCCGGTCTCTGCGGTGCTTTCCCGCATTTTCAACACGCCGGACGGTCACCGGGTTCTCGGTCTTATAACCCCGATCCGGAACGAAGCGCAATGCTCGGACGCCGACTGTCACGCCCATCCCCCGACGCGGACGATCCTCGGTGTCCTGGACGTGAAGATGTCGCTCGCGCAGGCGGACACGAGGCTGGCGGACGCCCGGAGGGAGCTGCTCTATGCGTCGGCCGCCGCCGTGCTCCTTGTCGGCATTATTTCGGGCGGGTTCATCTGGCTTGTGGTCCGGCGCCCTGTGCGGCGGCTGACGCGGGGGATGCAGATGGTCTCTTCCGGAGACCTGACCCAGCATCTGCTCTCCACCTCGCAGGACGAACTGGGGCAGCTCGCGCAGACGTTCAACAGCATGACGCAGGAGCTCGCGCGCGCGCGGAGCGAAGTCACCGCGTGGTCGGAGACGCTCGAACAGAAGGTGCGTGAGAAGACCGCCGACCTGGAACGCGCACACCGCCAGATGGTCGGGGTGGAGAAAATGGCCTCGCTGGGAAACCTGGCCTCCAGCGTCGCGCATGAGCTGAACAATCCCCTCGAAGGGATACTCACCTTCGCGCGGCTTCTGGTGAAGCGCGTGCAGCGGTCCACGCTTCCCGCGGAGGAGGCGAAACCCTATGTGGACGACCTCAAGCTGATGGGGGACGAGGCCCTCCGGTGCGGCAACATCGTCAAGAACCTCCTCGTGTTCGCCCGCCAGCGCGGCGTCTCGTTTCAATCGGTGCACATCGCGCAGGTGATCGAACGGTGCGTGCTCCTCATGAATCACCATGCACGGATCCATAATGTCGAACTGAAGAAGTCCTGCACCGGGGATGATCTGCTGGAATGCGATCCGGATCAGATACAGCAGGTGTTGATCGCACTGATGGTGAATGCGATCGAGGCGATGGCCCCCTCGGTAGGGCGGAGCGAAGGGGGGACGCTGACGCTCGGACTCCGCTCCGGCGGGGCGGACGGGACGATCAGCCTGTTTGTCAGCGACACGGGGGTTGGCATGATCGAGGAGACCAAGGCGCATATCTTCGAACCATTCTACACGACGAAATCGGATTCCAAA
>DASVIU010000196.1:0-3210 GCA_036386275.1 Bacteroidota bacterium
GTGCGCCGCGTGAGTGCCATCGCTCTCCTATGCCGCCCGGGGGGCCCTGACCGGCGCGGAACGGCCATCCCTGAAGAGTACCGCGAAGACAACCACGACGACCGCCGCAATGACCGCGGGAATCGTCCAGAATGTCTGCCACTGAGCGGCAGCCTCGGGGCCGGTCGAGGTCACGATGCTGTTGTGGAGCCACCCGGAAATCTGCGCGCCGATAAACATCCCTGCGCCGTATGTCATGAGCACGAGGAACCCCTGAGCCTGCCCGCGGATTTCCTTTGTGGAGACCTTGTCGACGTAGATCTGGCCGGCGACAAAGAAGAAGTCATAGCAGATACCGTGCAGTATGATCCCGCCCATGATCATCCAGAATATGGACGCCGGGGCCGCCAGCGCGAAGAGGACGTAGCGAAGCACCCACGCCAGCATGCCGGTCAGAAGCATCCACTTGATGCCGAGAAAGCGGAAGAAGAGCGGCATCAGCACGATGAACAGGGCTTCCGACATCTGGCCGAACGACATCTTGAATGCAGGGTTGACAATGCCGTTGAAATTCACGTACACCGGGGCGTACGCGTAATATGTCGAGAGGGGTATGCAGATGAGGAACGAGCTGATGATGAACACGAGGAACGACGGACTCTTGAGCTGCGCAAGTGCATCGAGCCCCAGCACCTGCCGCACCGTGACTTTTTCCCTCGCCGCAGGAGGGGTGTGGGGGAGAGAGTACGCGTACACCCCCATCACAACGCCGGCGATCCCGGCGATGCGCAAGGGGAGCCCCGTTTCATCGGCGCCGAGAACCGCGCTCACGAGCACCCCGGCAATGATCCAGCCGATTGTGCCGAAGACCCGGATGACCGGAAAATACTTCTCCTGGTCAGTTATATGGTGAAACGCAAGGGCGTTGGCCAGCCCCACCGTCGGCATATAACAGAGCATGTGAACGAGAAGAAGGAGTATGAACCAGAGCGAAGCGCCCGATTCGGCCGCAAGGGGGGCCAGAAACAACGCCACGCCGCCGATCAGGTGCAGGCCGCCCAGCACTTTCTCGGTCGAAAAGAACCGGTCGGCGACCATCCCGAGGAAAAACGGGGAGATGATCGCCCCGATGGGGCCCACCGCATACGCCCAGTAGACCAGATCCGACATCCCGATCCTGGTCATGTAGTTCCCCACCGTGACATACCACGCGCCCCACACGAAGAATTCCAAGAACATCATTCCGCTGAGCTGAAAGTAGATTGACCGTTTCATAGGGCCTCTCGTTACGTTAGATGGATAACAGTGCCCGTGCGGACCGACTCATCGGCCGCGAGCACAATGCGAAGACTGTTTACCGCATCGGCCAGATGGTCGTGGAGATCGAGATCCTTCACGATCGCTTCCAGGAAGTACGCCTGTTCCCGCGCGCAGAGCTCCTGATGGTCCGGCTCGTCGCCGGTGTCAATGCGGAGATCCTTCATCGACGCGGCATCATGGCGGAGAAGACTCCCCGTCGTTGTATGGGAGCCGATGTCGGACGATCCGGCGCCGTCACGGGGTCCGCCGATGCTGACGCTCCCCTTCGGTCCGATGACATCCTTCACGAAATAGGCGGTTTCGCTCATCATCGGCCCCCAGCCGGCCTCATACCACCCGACCGAACCGTCCTCAAAGATCACGTGGAGATGGCCGTAGTTGTACATCGACGCGCCGATTTCACCACTCAGGCGCGCTCCGATCGCATGGACGCGGACGGGGCGTGACCGGGTCATCTGGCACATGACATCGACGTAGTGGACGCCGCAGTCCACGATGGGGGACGTCGACTGCATCAGCATCTTGTGCACTTCCCACTCCGCGCCGCTGCTCTGCTGGTTCAGATTCATACGCATGACCAGTGGCTTCCCCAGCTGACGCGCCTCCTCGATGAACCGCTGCCATGCAGGATGCCGGCGGAGTATGTAGCCTACCACGACTTTCCTGCGGGCCTCCCCGGCCCTCCGCACTATCTCTTCCGCTCCGGCAACGGTAGGGGCCAGCGGTTTCTCCACGAAGACGTGGAGGCGGGCATCAAGCGCCTGGAGTGTCAGCGCAGGATGGGTCTCCGGATACGTGCAGATCGCAGCGGCGTCGGGATGCGCAGAGACGATTGCCTCCCGGAGCGAATCATAGACGGGGACTCCGCCGAGCTCCCCTGCAAGGCGCCCGGCTTTCTCCCTCGAGCGGTCCACGAGTGCGGCCAGCGTGAACCCCTCGAGATTTGCATACGCGCGTGCGTGCGATGAACCCATGTTTCCGCAGCCAACCACGACAACACGCTGTGCCTTCACGGTCAATTCTTCAGCTCGACGAACCAGATATTCCGGTACTGCACCAGGTTGCCATGATCCTGCAACAGGATGCCCCCCGGAGTCTTCACATCGTCCTCGATTGCTCCCCCTGTCGGTCCCGGGATCGCGAGGTCCTCTTGAATCATCACACCGTTGTGGACGACGGTTAAAAAAGCATCCTTCACCTTCTTCCCTTCACCGTCAAAACGGGGAGCGTGGAACGTGGCATCATAGGTCTGCCACTGGCCGGGAGGGGCGCACATGTTGACACGCGGAGCCGACACTTTGTAGATGCCGCCGCATTCATTGTCCTCCCCCTTGAGCCCGTAACTGTCCAGAACCTGTATCTCATAACGCCCCTGGAGATAGACCCCGCTGTTCCCCCTGGCCTGCTCCCGCGCGTCGGGCATGAAAGGAGTCCGGAACTCGACGTGCAGCCGGAAGTCGGTGAGTTTCTGCTTCGTGATGATGTCCCCGCTCCCCGGAGCGACCTCCATGACACCCCCCTCGAGCATCTTCCAGCCGACCGGCGCATTCCGCTGCTTCACATCGCGAGGTTCCCACCCGCTCAGGCCGGTCCCGTCGAAGAGGACAACGGCTCCCCGCGGCGGCTTCGCGCCGAGATTGGAAGAGAGACGCACGACTCGCCTGAGCGTAAAATTCGCCGCCATGTCCCGTGTGGTCTCGCCCGTGAGCTCTCCGTTTACAAGCCTCATCTGCCAGCCTGACTCGGTCAGTGGTACGATCCGGTCCCCTTCAAGCCTTCCTTCAGCCAACACCGTTCTCGCGTCCTGTCTCTGATCGAATGAAGGCTGGATGTTGAACCGGTACGTGGCGCCGCCGAGTGCGATCACGCGGACAGCCACCGGTGAGACAATGCCATCGCTGCTCACCTGGT
>DASVIU010000197.1:0-5179 GCA_036386275.1 Bacteroidota bacterium
CCTGCAGCGCGCCGCCGATATAGTCCAGCAGCAAAGGGGTTACGGCGGTGAGGCCGGCGTCCGTTTCGAAACGGTCCGCACATGACGCCGCTCCCGCACCGTACAGTATAAGCGGCACGGGGTTGCAGGTGTGCGTCTTCGTCGTCAGGTCCTCGATGTTCCCATGGTCACTTGTGATCAGGAGGAGTGTTTCATCCGTGTCGAGTGAATCGATGATACCGCTGAGCATCGCGTCAAACGTCTCGAGGACATTGAGCGCTTCGCGGCGGTCCATCGCATGCCCGGCGTAGTCCGTCTTCCAGTATTCGAAGAGGACGAAGTCGTGTTCCCGGGAGAGCCCCGAGAGACGTTTCCCCGCCTCCGCCGGCGGTATCACCGGGATGTCCGGGTATCCGAGTTCGAGCCATCCCGCGTTCGTGATATCGGCGGAGACCGCACTGCCGCGTGCAAGGTCTTCGGCGCGGAGGAGCCTCAGGCCCGATGTCGTGGCCGAAAGCGTTGTCACCGTCATGCGCCCCCGGTGAGAGCCGAGGTAGTCGAAGAACCGCTGCGGAAAGGCGTTCGCGAAGAGGGAGGATTTTCCTGCGTTGCGGAGGCGGCGGAATATGTTCCGCTCCGCGATGACCGGCTTCAGCGTCGAATACGGGTGCGGCCCGAAGTGTTTCCCGGCGAGGGCTGCCCCGTTCGCCCCGGTGAAGAGCGACGTCTGTCCTGTCCCGCTCTGGGGGAAGCCGGGGACCCCCAGTGTGGCGTCCAGGGGGAGCACGGTGGCTGCGCCCGAACTGATCCGCCTCCGCCCCAGCGACGGGAGCTCTCCGCCGAACAGTGAGCGGACCGCCGGCATCCGGGCCGCGAAGAGAGGGTTGACCGACGGATCCTTCACGCCGAGACCAACACCGTCAAGGAAGAGCATTAGGACCCGCCCCACGCGCCCCCCCCTTCAGCAATTCACTTGAATGAAGCGGTACGCGACGCGATGTACTTCCCCCAACCTTTTTCGATCGTGGAGTATTCATCCCCGAACACTTTCTTGAAGACCCTGTCCACCGAGGTCCTTCCGTCGAATTCGTGGAAGAGCCTGAATGCACGTTTCTCCCCGTATTTCTGCACAAAGTACGTCATCGTGCTCGAGAGCATGTAGTGCACATCTTCCCGCTGGGGGGGATTGGGGTATTCCTGTATGTCCTGGTTGAGGTCGGAAAAGGCGGTGAGCCTGGCCCCCAGCGGAGGCGTCATGCCGGCCGTCTCGCCGGAATAATAGGAGGCGAACGATTCGACAAGCCAGCGGGGACAGCCCTTCTGTCCGCTCCCCTCCAGAAATGCGAGCGCAATTTCGTAGGCGATCGATTTCTCGAAGAGCTTCCTCTGCGTCATCGCCGAGACCGGCTGGAGATGCAGCGTCCCGCGCTGGTAATATGCGGTCCGCCACGGCCTCTTGAGCGTCGTCTCATCGAGGAACTTGCCCACCGATTCGTAGATGCGCACGTCGATCCTGGCCTTCGGTTCCATGCCGAGATCGGCCGCGAGCGACCGGTATTCCGATTGCAGGTAGTCCATCACCTTGCGTGCGTCCTCCTGCGGCACACCCCGCTGGTACTTTACTTCGAAGTGCGCGCTGCTGAGTGTTCCGAACGTATCCTGTGCGAACAGGACGCGCGGCACGAGTGATGCGGCGAGGAGAAGGGCAATCCCCGCGTGGCGTGCACGAGTCAGCATGGTCATGACGATGCGCTCCTAGGCTGGTTGTGAATTGGACATTCAATCAGGACCGTGACCGGGCCGTCGTTCACGATCCTCACGCTCATCATCGCCCGGAATTCTCCGCTCAGGACCTTCCCCCCTCCCAGTATCTCCTTCATTCTCGCGAGGAATGCCCCGTACAACGGGGCGGCCTCGTCAGGAGGGGCTGCATCGCCGAACCCGGGGCGGTTCCCCTTCCGCGTGTCGGCATACAGCGTAAACTGTGAGACCACCAGCGCGCTCCCCCCGGCCTGAGCGAGGCTCAGGTTCATTTTCCCCTCATCATCCTCCATCACGCGGAGTCCCGCGCATTTCTCCGCGAGGGAGAGCGCATCCTCCCGCGCGTCACCCTTCCGCACGCCGACAAGTATGACGTAACCCTTACCGATCCTGGCCGTTTCTTCGCCGGAAATCGAGACGGCCCCTTCGCTGACACGCTGGACGAGGGCCCTCACGGCGGAGGAGACCCCCCCGGGGCGAATCCCCGGAGGATACGGCCGATGCCGGCGAAGTCTTTTTGCACTCCGACGCCGGTCAGCCCGGACTCACGGGCGATCGTTTCGGCAGCATCCGCCTGCCCGTAGCCGATCTCCAGGAACATCCCCCCGCCGGGGCGGAGGAGTCCTGCGGCGAGACCGGCGATTCTCCGGATGAACCGGAACCCGTCGGCCCCGTCAGTCGTGGCGTGCCGCGGTTCGAAGTCCCTCACCTCCGGCTCGAGGAGATCGAATTCCGCCAGGGGGACGTAGGGGGGATTCGACACCACCGCGTCGAACACGCGCCCGTCAAACCCCCCGTCAAGTTCAGGAGAGAAGACGTCCATCCGGAGAAACTCCACGTTCCCAAGGCCGTGCCGCCCACAGTTGCGGCGCGCCACCTCGAGCGCCTCGTCGCTCATTTCCAGCGATGTGACGCGCGCACCGGGAAGGAATTTGCCCAGCGCGACAGCGATATTCCCCGAGCCTGTCCCGATATCGAGAATGCTCCCCTCCGCGCTCCCCGAACTTTTCAGCCACCGGATCGCCGATTCCACAAGCTCTTCGGTCTCCGGCCGCGGGATGAGAACCGCGGGGCTGACCTCGAACGGGAGCCCCATAAATTCCGTCTCCCCCAGTATGTACTGGACCGGTTCGTGCGTCATCCGCCGCAAGAGCAGTTTCTTGAAGAGTGCGAGCTCGGGCGCGGCCAGCGGCCTGTCAAACTGGAGATACAGGCCGAGCCGGGGGAGGCGCAGGGCATGTGCCAGCAGCAGTTCCGCGTTGAGTCGGGATTCCCCGAATGAGCGCTCCCGCAGATATCGCTCCGTCCACTCCAGGAGCGGCAGGACCGTCGAGTTCTTCTGCGGAGCGTCCTCGTTCGTGGGCACCGGCGTCGTCATACACGATCCAATATATCACCGTCGCGACGGAAATGCAACGAGCCGGCCCCTGTCCTCCTCATGCGGGCCCCTCCTGCACGATGAGTGTCCGCGGTTCGCGGACGTTCCGGACGAGGTAGGTGATCCCCGCCACCGACGCAAGACTGCCGATGAGGAAGACCGCCGGGAGGCCGAACCATTCGCTCAGTATACCGCCGATCAGCCCCGAGAGGTAAAACGGGGCGAGGAGGGTGTTCATGAGTCCGACGTACGTCGAGCGCTTCCGTGTCGGCCCGTATTCGATCGACATGTTGTACCGCGCCATGATCTCGGTCCCCAGGTTGATGCCGAGGAGGAGGTACACGAGACGGAACCAGCCGAGCGTGGGGGCCGCGAGCGCGGTGATGCTCGCCCCGAGCAGGCTTGCCGATGCGACAAGGAGCGAGGTCTTGTTCCCGTACCTGTCCGCGAGGAAGCCGGTGACGAGCGAGCTGACCACCTGGATCGCGACCATGATGAGCGTGAATTCTCCTATCGACGATTCATCGGCATTGAACTTCCCCAGCGCGTAGACGGTGAAAAAACTCACGGGCATTGTCGCAAACGTGAGAATCGCGCATGCGGTGATGAACCTCCTGAAGGGGGGATTGGACTTCAGCACATCGGGGAGTTCCTTCAGAAACGCGAAGAACGGGCGCCGGGGCGAGACGCTGCTCGGCTCGCTTTCCACCAGCCCCGTCTGCGTGGCAAGGGAGGCCATCTGCAGCACGAACGCCGCAAAAAACGCGATCGCGTACGACGTGGGGAATGCGAACCTCGCGAGTATCCAGGTGAGGCAGAGTCCGCCCGCGAACGCGCAGACTCCCCCGACGGAATTACGGAGTCCCACGAGGCGTCCCCGCATCCGGGGGTGCGTCAGCTTCGCGAAGAGGTCAAACCACCCCGGTGTGGAAATACCGACGACCACCTGCATGGCGGTATAGAGGAACAGGAAGAGCCACAGGGCGACTGATGGCCGGTTGCTCCCGAGGAGGAGTATGGCAAGTGCCATGACGAGCACGAACATCCTGTGTGTGGTACCGAACCCCAGCGCCCACGGCTTCTTCCAGGGAATCGTTTCGACATAACGCGCGGCAAAGATCTGGGGGATGAACAGTCCGACATACACAAGCACCCCGAGTGCTCCGACGGCGATATTGCTCCCCCCGAGCCTGTTGACAAGTGCCGGCAGGACAGTCTGCGGGTTGATGAATGCAGCCGAGCCGACGAACAGCGCCCCTTCGACGGTGTTCAGGAGAAAATTCTTCCGTTCCGTTTGGGATGCGCCCGGGACCAGATTCCACAGGTCTCTCACTGCTCGTGGCCCCCGCTTTCCCGGGGCGCTTCATACACGACCTCCCCCGCAATAATGGTCTTCTCCACGCGGGTTGTCAGTATCTTCGGGGGATCGATCTTCATGATGTCATCAGTAAGTACAACCATGTCCGCCCATTTTCCGGGTTCGAGAGTCCCCTTTTCTCTCTCCTGGAACCCCGCGAACGCTCCCCAGATCGTATACGACTTGAGCGCCTCCTCGCGCGTCATCCGCTCTCCCGGGTTCCACCCTTGCTCCGGCAGCCCGTTCTGATCCTGCCGGGTGACGGCGGCATAGAACCCCCACAGGGGGTTCGGACTCTCGACGGGAAAATCCGATCCTCCGGGAATAATACTCCCCTGGCGAAGGAGCGATCTCCATGCGTATGCCCCCTTGATCCGTTCGGGGCCGAGTCTCCGGATTGCCCAGGGCATGTCCGATGTGCAATGAGAGGCCTGCATCACCGGGATGACCCCCAGCGCTTTAAATCGGGGAATCTCCGCGCCCGCCAGCACCTGCGCGTGCTCAATCCGGAAACGTACGTCCCGGGCCTTCGCGCCCCGTGCTGTCAGCGCTTCGTCGTACACATCAAGGACGAATGCATTGGCCCTGTCGCCAATGGCATGCGTGCAAATCTGAAACCCGGCGTCGAGCGCCTGTTCCGCCGCCGCCAGTAATTCAGCCCGCGACGTCAGTGTGAGCCCCCTGTTCCCCGGATCGTCGGAGTA
>DASVIU010000198.1:0-1598 GCA_036386275.1 Bacteroidota bacterium
CCCCCGGCATCGTACAGGTAGAGATGCGTCCATCCGTCTCCTTCGCTGAGCCAGGTGAAGAGCTTCCCCCCCTCGAGCCAGTGGACGTCGTCGACAGCCTCGACCCACGTGCTGTCACTTTCGGTAAGGATCGTCCTGACCGAACCCGTCCGCGGATCGCCGAGCATGAGCCGGTTGGTGTCCTGGAGACGGTTCATGTACTGGAAGGCGACACCTTCCCCGTTCCCCGCCCAGTCCATCCGGGGGATATAGTTGTTCCTGGGATCTCCCCCGGTCCGAAACCAGGTGGTGGACCCGCCGGTGGCGCTCACAACGCCGACACGGCAGGCGGAGAGCGTCGTCCCCACCTTGGGAAACTGGACGGGGATGACGCGTGAGTAGAGCGAATCAGTGTCATTGATAAGGAGGAAATCTCTCACGCCGGCCGCATCGAGCTGCCAGTATGCGATGCGGGTCCCGTCGGGGCTCCACCTGAAGCCGTCATGAAGCGAGAATTCCTCTTCGTAGACCCAGTCGAATGTCCCGTTGATGATCGTGGTTGAGCCGTCCGCGGTGAGCTGCACGATCCCCCCGTGTGCCGGGTCCTCCACGTAAAGGTTGTTCCCCCTGACATATGCGACGCGCGAGCCGTCCGGCGAGAACTTCGCAAACATGAGCGTTGAAGGGGGGGCATCTCCCCCCAGCCGCTTCAGCACCCCTTCCCGCATGTTCAGGGCCCAGTAATCCCCCCGCGTATTCGTTCTCCAGACACGCCGCGAGTTGGTGAATATGAGGAGGTACGTGTTCCCGGGAGACCACTCATAGTGTTCGACCACCAGCGGCGTGGATGAACCGGCGGGAGTGAGCTGTTCGGCCCTGACAAGTATGCTGCGCGTGCCGGTCTCCGTGTCATAACGGACAAGGTCGCGCGCCCCGGCACTGGAGGCCGACCGTTCGAGCGCTGTGTATCCCTTCCCCCCGTCAACCCATTGGAAGGGACCGGCACCGCGCGAAGAAAACTCGCGGGTGGAAAATATCCGGTCGAGCGTGAGAAGTGTCGAGTCGGGTCCCTGGGCCCGGGCGAGGGGGGCCAGAGCTCCCCCGCATGCGGCGAGGAGCAGCAGGTGCCGGATATTCATTGAGTCCTCTCGGTGTGTAGTGTGTGAGTGGCTAAAAAAACTACTGATTCGATCCGCGAAAATCAAGATCGGTGTTTTGCTTTCGGGAGCTCTCCTCGTTATCTTCCATGGATCTCCCACCGGGGAATATCTCGAACCAATCAGGGATTACAATGGACTCCAGAGTGCGACGCGGGTTGACCCTCCTGTTCATCCTCTCCTCCGCAGGTGCCGCCGCAATCGGCCAGCCGATGGCCGGATTCGACACGTCGCACGCTTCCGGCGAGCGTGCTCTTGAAGGGAGGTTTGACGCGGCCGTCAAAGGAGAGAACATGCGGACCTGGATGAAGCACCTCTCCTCGCATGCACATCATGTCGGGTCGAAGCACGATGAGGAGAATGCGGCGTACATTGCGGGGCTTTTCCGTTCCTGGGGATACGACACGCACATCGAGGAGTTCTCTGTGCTGTTCCCGACGCCAAAGACGCGGCTGCTCGAGC
>DASVIU010000199.1:0-3710 GCA_036386275.1 Bacteroidota bacterium
TTTCTCGGTTACAGCGTCACGCAGACTTCCACGTCGCGTGTGAGGCATCTCGGCAGCGACACGACCCGCAGACAACAGGCTTCGTTCCTGACCATGTATCAGGAGCGGAACAGGCTCCTGAACATGCTCCTTTTTTTCAGCACGGCGACCCTCCTGAAGCTCCTCCCGTTGTTTGCCATCAACGTTTGTGCAAAGCTCTCAGCGTCGCTCCTCGTCCGCAGGTATTCGTTCGCGGGCCTTCTTCGCGCGTATCTGTGGCTTCTCGTCAATCCGGTGACGATTGCCGGAAAACGCAGGGTGCTCCGGGCCGCGCAACGCGTGCCGGAGAATGAAGTTACATCCTGGATGACGTCGGACCTTACAAACGGGGAATCAGCGCCCGGGAAGGCCATCAACGCCTGCGCGCATCTGTATTTCCGTCTGATGGGGATTCGCACACTTGAGGATAGTCCGGCGGGGACACGATGATCTCCATTGTTATCGTCCAGTACAACCATCCCGACCTGACAAAACGCGCGGTCGAAACCCTCCGGATGCACCACAGGGGTGAGTTAGAGATTATTGTCGTTGACAACGGATCCCGTGAAGCCGGCGTCCGTGCCGCCACGGAACAATTCACCGGGTGTACGGTCATATTCAATCCTGCAAACGCGGGGTTCGGCGCAGCGAATAACAGGGGCGCGCGGGCATCGCATGGCGAGCTCGTTCTGTTTTTGAATAACGATACACTCGTTCGAACGGAAATCCTGCCCCAGATCGAGTCCTATTTCGCAGGGAGTCCATCCTGCGGCGCGGCAGGCCTGCAGCTTCTCAATGCGGACGGAACGGTGCAGTATTCAACCGGCAAATTCCCCACGGTCTGGTCCGAGTGGCGCATGAGCCGGAGGCACAACCTGTACAAGAGGGAGGACACGGTCCGGAGGGACTGGGTTTCCGGGGCGGCACTCGTGGTGCGGAGGACCGTCTTCGAGGAGGTCCGTGGTTTCGATGATCGGTACTTCATGTACTTCGAGGATGTCGATCTCTGTGCGCGCATTCGCGGCGCCGGGCACGAGATCCACTATATCCCCGCCATCGGCGTGGAGCACCTGAGGGGGGGGAGCCAGCCCGACGGCATCCCTCCCTCTGTTCAGATGGAGTACCGACGCTCACAGCTTTTGTACTATTCCCGGCACGCTTCCATGATCAACAATCTTCTTCTCAGGGCTTACCTGTTTGCCAGGTTTTTTCCCCACCGTCTCCTGGGGAACCGGGACCAGCGCACGGTGGCTCAGGCTGTGCTTTCGACACTCTTTCGGCCGCGTGATGAACGTCGGTATTGACGCACGGAAATACTTCGACTTCGGGATCGGGACGTATATCCGGAATCTCGCCGCTTTCTTTGACCGACAGGAGCAGGACTGCTTTACGTACTTTGCGAGGCCGGAAGACGCCGGTCTCATCGGGCGCACTCACCGGGGGAAAACGATCGTTAACCGGTCGGGAAAATATTCCCTTGGGGAGCTCCTGTCGGTGTCATTCCAGGCGAACCGGGCGGGGATCTCGTTGTTCCACGCACCCCATTACACACTCCCGTTCGGGCTGTCGATGCGGCGCGTGGTGACGATACACGACGTGATCCACCTCAGGTTTCCTGAGTATTTCTCGCCGGTCCAGCGAGCATATGCCAGGGTGATGATCGGACATGCCTGCAGGGCCGCGGACGCCGTCATCGTGGATTCAGAATTCGCAGGGAAGGAACTTCTCCGGTGCATTCCCTGTCCACCGGAGAAAATCCATGTGATCCCGCTCGGCGTGTCCGAAGACTTCACCCCGGCGGAGGACAATGGCTCTGCCGATGAATTCAGGAGGAAGTACAATGTCGGAACGAGGTTTCTCCTCTACGTCGGGAGCCTCAAGCCGCACAAGAATGTCTCCGCCCTTATCAGGTCAATCGCCGGTCTCAGGGACCGGACGGACGTGCAGATCGTGTGCGTGGGGGAGAGGGTCGAGGGGGATAGTACATTGCGCGCCCTGTGCGTAAGCACAGGGATCCGTGACCGGGTGCGGAGCCTGGGGTGGCTCCCAGAGCCGGACCTCATCGCGGCATACCGGGCAGCGACAGCGGTCGTGATGCCATCGTTGTATGAGGGGTTCGGATTTCCAGTACTGGAAGCCATGGCGTGCGGCACGCCGGTGATCGGCTCAAACGCTGCGTCAATTCCGGAAGTGATGGGGGACGCCGGCATCCTCGTTGATTCTCCGCTCCGGGATTCCCTGCGTGAGAAGGGGCTCCGGAGGGCGAAGCTCTTTACGTGGAAACGGTGTGCAGAAGAGACGTTAAGCCTCTACAGGTCGATCGCATGAAACTTGGCATATTCGGCGGGACATTCGATCCGGTGCATCACGGACATCTCATTGTCGCCGAGTACGTCCGCGAGCGTGTCGGCCTCGACCGTGTGCTGTTCATACCGACGATGATCTCACCCCACAAAGTGGACGGAGCCGTCACGTCGCCGGTCCACCGTCTCGCGATGCTCCGGGAAGCGGTGAAGTCCAACCCGTTTTTTCAGGTCTCGGACATGGAAATCGAGAGGGGAGGGGTTTCCTATACTGTCGACACACTCCGTCTAATGGGAGAGGAGAACGCAACAGACGAATTCTTCCTTCTGATCGGTGCGGATAACCTTGCGGAATTCCGGTCATGGAAAGACCCCGGTGAGATCGTGAAGAGGGCGAAGCTGGTCGTCATGAATCGGCCCGGATTCGCCGGTGCCCCCGCCGACCCCTCATTGCCCAGTGACATGATACAGTGCCCGGTACCCTCCATCGACATCTCCGCGACCGAGATCCGCCGCAGAGTGCAGACGGGACTCACGATAAGCTATCTTGTTCCTCCATCCGTTAGCCGGTACATCGGCCGCCACCGGCTCTATCGTCAGAGTTGATCTCACCGGCACTTCGCCCCTGTACCTACGGAGACCGGCAAACCCAGAGGGTCCCCGAGCAATGAAGTCAGGGGGAGAGGGAATTCAGCGCGGCATTCAGGACCTTGCCGGCAGTGTTACGCTCCCATCGGTGTTCCGGATGACGAAGAAACCGGGAATCAGTATACAACCCCATATTCAGCGGAGGGCGGAAGTCATCGGGCACGCGCTCCACGATTAAGAACCCCGCTTCACGGAGGAGAGCTTCAAACTGGCGGAGTGAGTAGCGGTATTCTTCAAACTCCAGTTTAACGCCTTTGATTTTGCGATAGAAGTTCTGGGCGCTCTTTATCCTGTTGAAGATCGCGACACGCATGAAATCGCGGGTCGGCACCGTAACGAGAAAGAGTCCCCCCGCAGTGAGGATCCGGCGGACCTCATTAAGGGCCGCCTGAGGCCCGTCCTCAAAATGCTCCAGCACCCCGAGCGAGATCACCGCCCCGAATGATCTGTCGGGATAGCCCGTCCGGAGAACATTCCCGTATTCGATCGGGACATCGGGATCAAATGCCTTCGCAGCGGCGATTTCTGAGCGGGCGAGCTCCATCCCGATAACGTCATAGCCCCGGCGCCGAAGGTAGAACACCCAGCGCCCCCGGCCTGCGCCCGCCTCCAGGATTTTCCCCTCATGCGGAAGGTACTTGCTGAACGCTGGCTCGAGCGTCTGCTGTGAACATAGGCTGATATCAGATTCAAGATCCTCTGAACCCCCGAGTTGTCCAAGCTCCTCGCGCGTTTCCGATA
>DASVIU010000200.1:0-1961 GCA_036386275.1 Bacteroidota bacterium
TGCGCACATACGGGAGCTGGCGCCGACTTCCAGGGCGACAAGGCCGACCGTCCCTTCGTTCCTGTCCACCCATGCCCCTGTGAGAGCGACCCCTTCCATCATGACCAGCGTATCCTCGAGGCGGAGCGAATCCACCTCGTAATTCTGCAGGCGGTAGAACTGACCGGGGCGGAAATTCCCGGCCGCTTTAGGAGCTCTGACAACGACTTCCGTGATCGTCGGCGTGAGGCGGTGGACGGCGACGACGCGTGGACGGAGATCGGCATCGAGACGGCCGATCAGGTCCCGCCACGGGCGATCGTCCGTCCCGACCATCCGGGCGGCGCGGAGATCTTCCTCAAGCAGGTGGAGGACCGCCTTATATCCCTGCTTCGCTGAGGCCATGGCTCTGACGACATTCCCTGCGAATGCAGGGTGGTTGTCGCCGTAGTAGGTCACAAACCTGCCATTGTGCGCGTAGGAAGTGAAAAACCCCTCTTCGCCTGCGGCGACCGGGACGAGATGCCTTCCGCTCATATCGTCGTCAATCGAATATGTGCTGAAGAATTCATCGTCGCCGTCCAGGCTGAACGTCCCGGGGTGTTCCCGTTCGTACATGACGTTCGGGACGGTCCCTGCCGCCACCATGAGGGTCCGCGCGGGGACACGGAAGATCTCACCCGTCGCGATCCACTTCCCG
This sequence comes from Bacteroidota bacterium, assembly GCA_036386275.1. Taxonomy (GTDB): domain Bacteria; phylum Bacteroidota; class Ignavibacteria; order UBA10030; family UBA6906; genus Fen-1273. Next base: position 680 of record DASVIU010000200.1, read on the forward strand.
CCTGATTTGCTCATCCTCTCGAATATGATCTCGCTGATTGCACCGTGTTCATCGGGCACAACTTCGACGGGATTCATGCACTCAATGAACGATATCCCTTCCTCGAAGCTTTTGATGATCTCTTCATGGTTGAGTCTGTAGGCGGGGGAATCGAGCATCGATTTCCTGTAGTAAATACGGGCTCCTCCCCATGATCTGAGGAGCGGTATGAAGTCCGGCTTTTCCCCCGCCGCCTCCGCGCGCTTCCGCTCTGCATCCACCGCCAGCGCGTGCAGGAGGAATTCGTCAAGGATCGCTTTCTCTTCCGCGTCGAACATGGCGTCGACGCGGGCCTTTCCATACCGTGCGACAAGGAGATCGTACCTGCGCCTGATTTTCGACACCTGGACGGGGTAGTAGCTCATGAGCTCCGTGGCCGTGTCGATTGCCGTCAGTCCGCCCCCGATCACGACCGCAGGAAGACGGATCTGGAGGTTTGCCATCGAGTCTCTCTTCCCGGCCCCTGTCAGCTGAAGCGCCATCAGGAAATCGCTCGCCTTTCTGACCCCCCGGAGAAGGTTGTTTTTCACGGAAATGAACGTCGGCTTCCCTGCCCCGGTGGCAAAGCAGACGTGCGCGAAACCGTATGTCCACGCGTCTTCCAGAGACACCGTGCCTCCGAACCGGACCCCGTCGTAGACCCGGAAATGCCGCCGGCGCATCAGATTCAGGTGTAGCACTGTCAGAAAGTTCTTGTCCCACCTGACGGTGATTCCGTATTCGGAGACTCCCCCGAACCCCGCAAGCACACGCTTGCTCAGTGAGGTCCTTATGGCGCTGAAATCCCTGACGGGGACGAACGTGCCCGCTCCGTCCCCGGCGAGCTCTGCGGGGAGGGGCTCGATCTTCAGGCCATCGACTGCAACGACGCCGAACCCTTCATTCAAAAAGTAGTGGGCAAGCGTGTAGCCGGCCGGACCGAGACCGACGATGAGTATGTTCATCCCGTTGTAGGGGAGCGCATGGGGCCGCGATATGTTGAGCGGGTTCCAGCGAGTAAGGAGAGAATAGATTTCGAACCCGTACGGGAGGTCCAGCACCTCCGTGAGTATGCGGGTTTCGATCTGCGGGATGTCGACGGGGTCCTGTCTCTGATAGATGCAGGCCTTCATGCAATCGTTGCATATCCGGTGTCCTGTTCCGGGCACCATCGGGTTGTCCAGCATGATGACGGCAAGAGCACCGACGGCGTCCCCCCCGTTCATCAGAAAGTGTGATTCGGAGATTTTCTGGTCGAGCGGAC
>DASVIU010000201.1:0-5792 GCA_036386275.1 Bacteroidota bacterium
TCTCCCGCGTGGAGATGTGGTTCAGAGGAGATAGGACCGGGATGCGTTCATAGAGCAGCGGCTCAACGGCGCGCACGCGTGCGTCGGCATAGAAATCGCGCTGGATAGGATTGCCGTGGAGGAAGTTGGTCAGCGACAGGAAACTCATGCCTTGATGATGCGCCAGGTAGGCTTGAATGATCAGCCCCCGCTCTCCCTCGCGGGTCGCTTGACGGCTGAAGTCGATCGCTTCGTAGTAGCCGAAATCATTCAACAGCCCCAGGCCAGCCAGTCGTTTCAGATTCTGCACGGCCTCTCTCGGCGAAACGATCAGCGCCAGAAGGGTGGCGTAGGGTGAGACGACGACTTTTTCCTCCAAGCCGCGCTTCAATCCGAGCTCCGGTACGCCAAAGGCCTTATATTGATAGGTCTTGTTGATGTCCAGATCTCCAAAGGCAGACTCCGAGATCCCCCACGGCACGTGACACTGGCGGCCGTAGGCCATGTGGATCGCCACGGCATCCCTCGCCGCTTTATCCAGCAGCGAGTTCTCCTGGGAGCCTTGGAAGATCAGCGGCATCAGATATTCGAACATGGTTCCGGTCCAGCTGAGCAGCACTCGGCGCCGACCGATTGCACCGTAGGGTCGACTCATGGAGAACCAATGCTCGACCGGGACATCGCCCCGGGCGATGGCGACGAAACTCCCAAGACGCGCCTCACTCGCCAGGAGATCATAGTAGGAGCTATCCAAGCGGCCTTCGGACACGTTGTAGCCGATGGAGAACAACCGCCGTTCGGGGTCATACAAAAAGCGCATATTGATCGATCCGGACAGCCCGCGTCCGTCCTGGATGAGCTGCTCGCCCAAACCCAGGATTTCACCGGCCAGCCATCGCGATTTGGCGAAGGATCCCATAAGGCGGTCAATCCATTCGAAGAGGGGGCGGGCGGCGGGGGAGTCCTTCTCCCGGACCGATTGGAGGATCGGGATACAACCGATGCGCCCGTTGGCAAGATCGAGAAGCGAAGGCGCGTGATATATGGCCTGGCGGATGGCGAGAAGAGCCTCCAGACCCAGCGGCGTGATCTCCTCCTCCTTTTTTTCATCGAGGATTTCGATCCAGGCGAGATAGCGATCCGCGATCCTCAGCCAGGCCGATATCTGCTCCTCCATCTGCCTGGCCCAATAAGCCGCTCCCGTTTCAACCTCGGCGGACTTGCGAGCCGTATCGGATTGAGCCCTGAAGCTGCTCTCCACGCGCCGCAGCAGGCGGAGCGCGTCGGCGATGCGAGCCGGCGGCTTTTCCCACAGGCGCATCAGTGCGTCGAGGGCGTGGGCATCCAGCCCCGACATGCGTTCCTGTTCGATGACCTGTTTCAGGATCTCCCCGGTATCCCGCAGGCCTTCAAAAGCTTTCCCGTCCAAGATGGGGCTATGGATCAGCTCGCCCAGGCCGTGTTCCAGCGACCACAGGGCACCAAGCAGGTTTCCGCTGTCGACGGCGGACACGTAGCGAGGCTCGAGAGGGGTCAAGGTCTGAAGATCGTACCAATTCAGCAGGTGGCCCTCATAGCGCTCCAGTTTGCCGATCGTCTCCATGGTACGGGCCAGCTTTTCTATGACCTGATCCACCGTCATGTACCCGAAATCATGTGCGGAGAGTGCGCTGAGCATCCAGAGACCGATGTTGGTCGGACTGGTGCGCATCGCCAGCCGGTCCTGAGGGGAGACCTGGTAGTTGTCGGGGGGAAGCCAAGATGTATCAGCGCTGACAAAGTCCGAAAAATAGCGCCAGGTTCGTCGCGCCACCTGCCTCAGCAACCGCAGATCCCTTTCAGGCAGCAGGAGTTGCTTCTGTTCCGCCCGCGGACGGAGGTTCAAGAGCCAGCCGGCCAGAGGGGACAGAAACCACAAGACGAGCCAGGGGCTGGCCATCGCCAGGCTGGACGGCATCCAGCGTCCCACCGCCCAACCCACGATCCCAGTGAATAGGCTGGCCAGGACCAAAGAAGGTACAAACCATGGCTGTCGACGCGTCCCCCCCCTATGAGTCACCTGGGCCGAAGCCCATCTGAGCAACCTCCGGTGAGAGATGTGGCGGCGATACCAGACCCGCAGAATGGCATCCAGAGCCAGTCCGGCCTGGTGCACAAGCAACGCCGCATCAGCGACCGTTCGCAGCAGGTCGTGCGCCAGCTTCGAGAAGGAGAAGCTCATCAGCCCTTGGCGGGTCGTGGCCATGGTGAAGGGTTGCGACAAAGGATGGAAGAGCAACTGCATGCCGACCACAAGCGTCGAGATCCATCCCATCCGCGAAGAATTCAGCCAGGAGGCTATGAGCAAGCCCAGGCTGGTCATGGGTATCAGGCTCCGGCGCAAGTTGTCGAAAACCTTCCAACGGTCGAACCAGGAGAGCGGGTTTGGCACTCTCCCTCCTCCTGGCTCGGGAACCCACGGCAAGATCCAATCCGCGATTTGCCAATCACCGCGGATCCAACGATGTTGCCGGCGGGTGTAGGTCAGGTAACTCTGCGGGAATTCATCATAGAGTTCAATATCACTGGCCAGGCCCACCCGGACGTGAGCGCCTTCGATCAAGTCATGGCTCAGCAACCACTCTTCAGGAAATCTTCCCGAAAGCACTCGGCCGAAAGCGCGCACATCATAGATACCCTTGCCATGGTAGGAGCCTTCGCCGGCCAAGTCCTGATTGACATCCGAAACGGCCTTGGTGTAGGGGTCAATTCCGACCGCGTCGGCGAAGAGCCGGCTGAAAGGGGACGCGCTTGTGCTCGGAAGCGAGGGGCTCACGCGCGGTTGGATGATGGTGTAAGAGCCGGCCAGGACCCTGCCTGCGGCATCGAAGCGCGGCCGGTTGAGAGGATGGGCCAGGGTCTCGATCATCCTGCGGGCAGTCCCCAGAGGCAGCTGGGTATCGCTGTCTAACGTGATAACGAACCTCACCTGGGATAGATGATCCGGGTCGCCGACGTAGACCAAACGATCGGCATTGTCAGGCCGCGTTCCATCGATCAGACGATTGAGCTCTTCGAGCTTCCCGCGTTTGCGCTCCCAACCGATGAATTTCTGTTCGGATTCACTCCAGGTGCGGTCCCGATGGAAAAGAAAGAAACGCTCGCCGCCATACCGGTCATTGAGGCCTTTGATGCTTTCGATGGCAGTCCGGAACAGCCGCTCGTCGTCCGCCCGATGCACCTGATCCGCGTCGGTGTAGTCCGTAAAGAGGCTGAAGAGGAGATTCCCTTCCTTGTTGGCCAGGTAACGGATCTCCAGCTTTTCCGCCTCCGCCCGGATCGTCTCCACGTCCACCAGCAACACGGGCACGACCACTAACGTTCGAAACGCGTCAGGAATGCCCGAAACCCTAAAATCCATCTTCGGAAGGGCTCGGGGTGGAAGCAGCCGCATGAGGAGGTAATTCAAAACCTCGATTGCGAGTTGGCTGATGGGGATCAGCAAAAGGAGAGCGATCGCAAGCCGGATCCAGGGCGCCTGTCCGCGCAGACCGAACAGGACGATCAGGGAGACGGATACAGCGGAGAAGAGGCTGAGCCCAAGGAAGTACACCGCAGAATGATGGCGGTAGACCCACTGCAGGACGCGGAAACGCGGCGCCTCATGGCAGGAGAGGAGCCGCGCCAGCTCGGGCCTTCCTTCACCGATCAGATAGGTCCCGACGTGGATCCACCGGTCATCTTCCGTCGCTTGAACTGCGGCTCGCGTTGCCAGATCGATGGCGCGTTGTGCGACCTGATCTTCCGCCTGACCGGACCGGCGGGCGAGTTCTTCGATGGCCCGGCGACAGCGATCGCGTGTGTCGAAATCCATCTTGGAATAAACGCCGGATGGATCGAATCGAAGCAACCGCTCCACGCGGCTGAGACGTTCGAAGATCTCTCTCCAATCCATCAGGGCGAGCTGGCGCAAGCTGGTGAACGCATTCCCGATCGATATCTGATCCTTCGTCTGGCGGTTCTGTTCACCCAGGTTGAGCTCGCTCAGGGGCTTGTGGTAGGTGCGCTCCAGCCAGCTCTGGACCGGGACTAACGCGGCGTCTTCGTCGTAGAGATGATCGACCAGTTGAGTCGCGAAATAGGGGCTCGGGCCGGGTTGGATCGCAGCCAGCTCGGCCAGGATCGTGAAGAGCTGTTTGGGGTCTCGCCGGTTGGCCGTAATGAGCCTGTTCGCCCAGAAGTCGGCCATCTCACCCTCCCGCAGCTCGGTCAGAGCGCGGGCGGCCAGGTCGCGGATGCCCTCGATCAACGCGATGCGCAGCATCTGGGGGATAGCCCAGAGTTCGCCGATCGTCAGCGTGTGCGCCGATTGATAGGTCTCAATAAATGCCAGCATGTTCTCCCGGTCTAAGCGCAATCCCGTCGTGGAGACGAGTTCCTTCGCCAGACCGTAGATGCGCGGCAGGCCCCGGTAGGGCTCGTTGGCGAGTGCCGGCAGCTCCTGGAAAAAACGCCGAGGGAGGTTCAACTGAACATCGCGAGCGTTGCTCTCGATCACGTACTCATTATCGAGGATCCACTCGGCGGTCGGAGACGGGCCCTGTTCCAACCGACTCGCTTCGGAGAGATCCAAGCATGCCCGGTGGATCCATTGATGGGCGTTTCCGACCCGCCTGAGCAGATCAGGGTTCCGCAGCGGCCTTGGGCCGACTTCGTGGATCATGGCCAGGCGCTGGGCATGCTCCTGGACCTGCGTCGGCGGGAGCGGAACTCCAGCGCTTGGCACATATCCGATGGGATCCTCGCGCTTCGGATGCAGAACGAAGACTGCGGGGGGGATGTCCCTGCTTTCTCGAAGCACCGCCACTGCGAACGGCACTGTTTCAATCGGCGCCTGGAGGATCAAGACCGTCTCCTCGGGCACCAACCACCGGGCGTGGTCCTCGAGCAGCTTTCGTTCGACACCGGACTTCGATCGTCGTATCCACACCGTACCGAAGAGGATCCCGATAAATCCGCCCGTAAAGATCGAAACCAGGGTCGAGAGACTTCCGCCTAGAATCGGCACCCGCCAGTGGAGGACCAGGGAAGCGGCGCCGGCGAGGCCCCCGAAAAGAACGGCCGTTAAGATGTCCCCGAGAGCACGGCGCCAAAGGAAGAGGTCCCGTTTATGGACATCTCCGTCCGCGGTCTTATGCACTAATGCGGCGCGACGGAAGCCCCTTCTTCTCAGCTCCCGCAGAGCTCTGCGAGCCTCATTCCGTTCTGAGAAGTAGCCTATGAGGGTGCCGGCTTCCATATTTTCGTCCTTGTATCACCGTTGGGCATAAGTTCCTAGGGATCGCGACCGATTCCACTAGGTGGGAGCTTGGGACACAGTCACCGCCAGTATATCGTCTGGCGGCGTCGCTGGTCAACTCGACGAATCGGGCCATCAAAAATCTAACAGAAGGCTGAGGCCCGGGAGGGCGGAGTATGGGCTTCACAGCCGGAGGGATCTCATGGACTCCATCGTCAAATGGAATGCTGATCGCTAGATAAGGACGCTCATCGGAGGGAGGAGAGGAGTCTAGGGCCCTCCGCGCCTCCCAGCCCTGCCCAAAAAGATGCCCTTTTTCGCCGTTAGACGGGCTAACGGCTGTAGCTCATCCAAAGCAGAGGCTGCCCCGAGGGCTGCTGGACTTGGCCCGAATCCTCGGCGGTGATGAACAGATCGAAACTGTGAAGCGCGGTTTCGGTGACGAGCTTGCCGTTGAGGTCCTTGTCGACCACCAGTGCCCCGATGCTCTGGGCGGGCGCGTCCTTGTTGGCGCGCGTCCAAACGACATAGTTGC
>DASVIU010000202.1:0-5157 GCA_036386275.1 Bacteroidota bacterium
GCGCCGGCACGATCGAGGAGCTGTATGCCGGTATGTCGCTGATCATTGCAGCCCTCACCGGGACGCGGAACCCGGTCGCCGCCTTCCGTGCATAATCCGTGAGATGGAACAACTCTTCCGGTCGGCAGAGTCCTGTGAGGATATTGGAGTAAAGGCCGTTCAGACCGATCCAGCCGTTCGCGATCGCACGCGAGAGCCGGCTTTTCTGGCCGGCGGACGCAGCCGAAACGTAGCTTTCGAGAGGCCACATCACTTCGATGTTCCATTTGAACCGGGCTCCTTCCGGATATCCGGCCGTCCTTTCTGCAATGTCGATTCCTTCGTCGATATAGCGAATATGGTTCTTTTCGACGACCGCCTGATATGCCGAGTAGCCGATGTCGGTATGCGAGTGGGGGAGGAGATACAATGTCCTTTTCTGCACCGGGAGCAGCAGGATCGAAGTGTCGGCGAGTACCGCATTTCCCGAAACGACTCTTACATTGCGCATCGTGGCTCCGTTCACCGGATGGGATCGGATCATGAACGAGGAGAGCCCCCACCCGAGCCGGCCGGAGACTTTTTCCCCTCCTTCCATCGATATTTCCGCCGCCGCGTGATTTCCATAATGTTCGATCTCGACGCTCACTGGCTGCATTTCGCCGTTATCGCTCCTGAGGAGAGCCGGGAGAGGCCTGATCCACGCGGTTTCTTTCAGAGGGTGCTCAAATATCATAACCCACGCCTGGCTCCCTGCGGCTTCCCCCGTCACACGGATCCTCTGCGGCATGCCGGGTGTGATTGACTTCGCCCGGAGAACAAGGAACATGTACCCGAACAGGTCACCGAACCTGTCGGCTTCAGTCGCACAGAACATCAGAGTCGACCCCCCCGGCCCGTTCACACTCCACGTCTTGTGTGCTGAATCGGGCTGTGTCCAGAACCGGAACATCCCCTTGCCGTTCACAGTCACGTCGAACCCGCGTGCACCCTTGCTCCCCGAGAGAGCGGCCAGCCACGCGAACGCCACCCCCCCCTTCGGCACCCGGGAAGGCGCCGGCTCACTCTCCCACTCGACGTACTGTGCTCCGTCGGTCGCCCTTGCAATGAGAGCGCTCCGGGCATGTGCGTTGACGGAGTGGTAGAATATTGTCCCTCCGCCGAGGGAGGAAGCGTAGCCGCTTCGGAGCCCCGGGGGGAGGGACTTGATCATGGACTCCAGGTCCCCCGCCGGCGCATCCGCGCTCAGGCCGAGTATCAGTGCGAGAACCAGAAACCGTGCGTGTCTCATAGCAAACCTCTCTCTCCAGAAGTGGATCGCAATATAGCAAGTGGTGACAGCCTGTTCAAGTCCGGTGACCGCTTTGATGTCCCCTCCGGCCGCTGATGCAATGTTGACAACCCCCGCCCCCCTCCGTATATTGGCATGCAGATTCGCCCCTGGACACGTCCAACCCGATGGAGACTTCCATGAATATACTTGTCACCGACGGTATCTCTGCTGAAGGCGCAAAAATTCTGACGGATGCCGGCCACACCGTCCATCAGCAGAGCCTGAAGCCCGATGAGCTTATCGCGCGCATTGGTGAGTATGATTGTATCATCGTCCGTTCCGCGACAAAAGTGACCCGGGAGGTGATCGATGCCGGCAAGAGGCTCAAAGTCATCGCCCGCGGGGGAGTCGGCGTTGACAACATCGACGTGAAACAGGCGGAGGTGCGGGGGATCCGCGTGCTCAACACGCCGCTTGCCTCTGCGATATCGGTGGCTGAGCTGACGATCGGTCACATGCTTGCCGTGAGCCGGTTCCTTCACTCGAGCAGCGCGGAGATGAAGGGGGGAAAATGGCCGAAGAAGGAATACTCTGCGGGAATCGAGCTGTACAGGAAGACGCTGGGCATCGTAGGCCTGGGGAACATCGGGAAGGAAGTGGCGCGGCGGGCGCTCGGATTCGGTATGACGGTCCTGGCCTATGATCCCCCCTTCGCCCCTATGGATTTCATCGTCGAGATTACGACGAAAGAACGTCTCCTCGCGAACTCCGATTTCATCACGCTGCATGTCCCGTTCGATCCAGCGCAGGGACCCGCGATCGGCAGGAAGGAGCTTGCCATGGTGAAGAAGGGGGTCATCATCATCAATTGCTCGCGGGGAGGGGTGGTTGATCAGGATGCACTGCTGGAGGCTCTCAATGCCGGGACGGTCGGCGGTGCAGGTCTGGATGTCTTCACACACGAGCCGCCGACTCCGGCGGAAAAGGCCCTCATCGATCACCCGCGTGTCAGCGTGTCGCCGCACATCGGGGGATCCACGGTGGAGGCGCAGCAGCGTGTGGGAGCCGAGATTGCAATCAAGGTCCTGAAAGCGCTGAATCCGGAGAGACATTAACAATACGGTCATTGCGAGGAGCGCTCTTTGCGACGAAGCAATCCATCAGCGAAACGTGACTTGGCAGATTACTTCGTGGCGCAGGTTGCTTCGCTTCGCTCGCAATGACAGCCACTCGTAATGACATGAGTCGGGTTTTTCAACGGCCTGCCAGGGCGTGACTAGCCGGTCAGAACGTTCCTCCTCTTTCCCGCGAGAAACGCCAGCACGTTCTCCGTGACCTCCGCCACCAGGCGCGCCCGCGCCGCAGTCGTCGCCCAGGCAAAGTGCGGCGTGATGAAGCAGTTCTTTGCAGTGAGGAGAGGATTGCCGGCGTCCGGAGGCTCGATGGTCAGAACATCAAGCCCTGCGCCCGCAATCGTCCCCCGGTTCAGGGCTTCCGCGAGCGCGTTTTCGTCAATCAGCCCACCCCTGCTCGTGTTAATGAGGAACGACGAGCGTTTCATCTGCGCGAGCCGGTCCCGGTTCACAAGTTCCCTTGTGGAAGGAGTAAGCGGGGAATGGAGACTTACAACGTCGCTCGCGGAGAAGACCTCGTCGAGCGAGGTCATGCGCACCCCCGCAGGAGCCCCCCGCCCTGACGGCGTGCCGGAGCAGATGACGTTCATTCCGAATGCAAGGGCGGCCCGTGCCGTGGCCCCCCCGATCTGACCGATTCCCACGATCCCGAGTGTCAATCCGCTCACCTCAATCAGCGGGGAGTCCCGGAAGCTGAAATCGCGGCACTCCGACCAGCGGCCGTCCCGGACCGCCCCGGTATGGTGTCCCATGCGGTGTGTCAGATTGAACAGGTGGGCGAACACGAGCTGCGCCACGGACATCGTCGCGTACGCGGGGACGTTTGTCACGACGATCCCCCGCCCAGTTGCCGCAGGAACATCCACGATATTGTAGCCGGTGGCAAGAACGCCGATGTACCTGAGCCGTGGGAGCTGTGCGATCGCTTCGCTCCCGATCGGTGTTTTGTTTGTGAGAAGAATCTCTGCGTCCTGCGCCCGTGACACGACCTCTTCTTTGGGCGTCCGTTCGTAGATGGCGCACTTGCCGGCATCTTCAAGCCCCCCCCAGGAGAGATCTCCCGGATTGAGCGTGTAGCCATCGAGTATCACGATGTTCATGGTCCCCTGCTGAAGTATGTGGATCCTCTCCCCGCATGAATCGGGGGAGCTTTATTTATAGTACTCAAGATAGAGGGGACCGTCAATGGATGTGAGGGGATGCGAGGGATGCGAGCCTGGCAATATCGATATCGGGGAAGAGGAGGTCACCCATGTCTATGCGAAATCCTCTTGACTAATATGAAAAATATTTCTATGTTGGATAATCGAAAAAATCAAATATTCTAATTGTAAAGTAATGGCCACCCTGGAAGAGAAGGCGCAGCTTCTGATTGCCTACATAGAGACCCTGATAGATCGGGCCGGTAGGTGGCAGAATGACGTGAAGAAGGATCGGATGGGACATCTTAGCCGGCACGAGATGGAGGCGTTCGTCCAGCTCGGGAGGAAAGGGGAGCTGACGATGGGCGAGCTGGCCGATAATCTTCTCCTCTCCGTGAGCGGCGCCACGGTCATTGCGGACAAGCTGGAGGAGAAGGGGCTGGTGGTCCGCAGGAGGTCACTGGATGACCGTCGCGTGGTCCGGGTCGGGCTGACAGGGGAGGGGGCGAAATCATACGATGAGTTCCATCAGATGGTCCTCACATTCGCGACGGCAGTTCTTCAATCGCTTGAGGAGAATGAGCAGAACGTGCTCCTCGCATTGTACCGGAAGATCAGCGACAGCTTTCCCGTCATCGAGCAGAAAAAAGATTGACACCCAGGAAGGATGCAGATACGGCATGACGCGACAATGGTGTGGCATACTCACCGCGGCCCTGGCCCTGTGCGCTTCACAGGCGTTTTCCCGCCCTGACACCGCCGCGGTCGGAGATCGAATGGTGCTGACGCTCGACAAAGCGATCGCACTTGCGCTGGAGCAGAACCGCGATGTGATGGTGGCGGAACAGGAACGGTACAGGTCGGAAGCCCAGATCAACGAGGCGTGGTCCGGTGCGCTCCCGCAGATCGGGATCAGCGGACAGTACATCCGGAACATAAAGCCGCAGGTGCTGTTCCTTCCCCCGAACAATGTCTTCAATCCGACTGATCAGACGGAAGTCTTCACGCTCGGTGCCAGCAACGCATACTCGCTCGGTGCGAGTATCGCCCAGCCGTTGTACAACCGGAAGGTCGGGGTGGCTCTCGATGTCGCACATACATATCGCGATTACACCGGCGAAGTGTACCGCGCCACGACACAGGATGTGACGCTGGCGGTCAAGAAAGCGTACTACGGCGTCCTCCTCTGCGCCAAGCTCGTGGAAGCGAACAGGCAGGGGCTGGACGTCGTCCGGGCAAACTGCGAGAACATCCGGTCCCAGTATAACCACGGGAACGCAGCGGAATATGATCTTCTGCGGGCGGAAGTCGAGCTTGCGAACACGGAACCCGGCCTGATCTCGGCGGAGAACAATCTCCTCCTGGCGCGGAACGCGCTCAAGACGCTCCTTGCGATCCCGCTGGAGACAGATGTCGACGTCAGGGGAGAATTCACGTTCGAAGAAGTCGCTCCCCGGGTGCTGGAAGAGACCCGCAGGGACGCGCTCGCCAACAATCCGGTGGTCGCCGGACTCAAGCTGCGCGAATCCCTTCTCGAGATGAAGATAAGTATCGAGAGAGCGGATTACTTCCCTTCCCTGAGCCTGTTCGGCTCCTACCAGACCCAGTCGCAGGACAACACGTTCAACTT
>DASVIU010000203.1:0-7395 GCA_036386275.1 Bacteroidota bacterium
TGGGGATCTGAATCCGGTGGTACGGATCGGCCCCTTTCAGGCGGAGCTGCTCCTGCACCGAACGGACGTCTCCTTCCGTGAGTTTTGCCATCGGCTCATCATCGTCTTTCTCCCCGGACCCGCGGGGGAGCGGGATAATCAGGTGGACGTCGGGATGCTGCATCGTCGCCATGCGAACACAGGACGAGCACTCGCCGCAGGCCTCCTCCCCTCCCCGCTCGCACCTGAGCACACGCGCGAGCTCCAGTGCCGCGGCATCTTTCCCCACCCCTTCCCCCCCGTAGAAGAGGTATGCATGCGGAAGCCTCCCGCTCCGGCGGGCCGCCAGGAGCGTTTCTTTCACGCGCCGCTGCCCGATCACCCGGGGCCATACGCCGCGTGCCGGACTGTGCGGGGGGTCAGTAGGCATTGCCGATCCCGAAGTGGAAAATCGCTTCCTTGAATGTCTGCCCGAACAACTGCCGCTGCGTTATCCACCTGCGGCCGTCCGACTCCGCGGGATTGTACACGCGGAATCCCCAGTCGACGCGGAACGGCCCGAAGAATGTGTCGTAGCGGATCCCGATCCCCGCGGCGATGGCGACGCTGTTGAGCCGGAAGTCGCCCATCTGCCCCCACACATTCCCCGCGTCAACGAACTGGACGAGCCAGATTTTGTCGAAAAATCCGTCCCGCAATGACTGCAGTACGTTGGTCCGCAGCTCCACGCTCGTTTCCAGGGCGAGGTTCCCGCCGAGCTGCCCGCCGGAGTTCCCCCCGGCGATAAGGTCACGGGAATTCCATCCCCGCACGCTGTTTCCGCCCCCTGCGTAGAACCGGTGTGTCTGCGGGATGCCGACATTCGTGTCGGAGCGGGCCCCGCCGTACTTGTCCTCGATCCCCCCTTTTATCTTGAACGCGAGGATCGAAAACCGGTGGGGGGCGGCTTCCGTGTACACCCGGGCGATGAGTATCACCCTGTAGAACTGCGATATCGGCAGGTTCGGGAATGCCCCCTGCAGGAGGAGGGGGAAGAGCCCCGCCTCGTCGAACTCGGCTGATGTGATGGTCCCGTCGGACGGGGAGAACAGATCGTTCGTCACGTCGCGCAGTATCGTAAACGACAGTATCGAATTGAACTGTTCGCTCTGGAGGAGACGGATCTCCTGCTGTACCTGCGGGTCGGTCGAGAGCAGGCTGAATTTGTCGTTCTTCCGGGAGCTGACCGTCTCGAGCGTCCAGTCGAGAAAACCATTGGTATTGTCGGTCAGCTTGTCCGTAAAGCCGAACTTGTTCCTGATGATGCTTTGCAGGTAGGGTATTTCCTTGTCGAGTATGTACGAAAACGACCACGACCCCTTGATCCTGTTGCTGAAGACATACGGCTGGACCAGTTCCGTCGTCAGGTCAAGATTCGACACCGCATCGGTGTTCAGCGCAAAATAATCCGGGAACCGCCCCAGCGTCTGTGTCCGGAACCGGAGCCGGGTCGAAAAAAGGCGCGCCCCCCCCAGGAAGTTCCTGTGCGTGTAACTGAGACCGGCACCCAGATTGAGCGCCCCGTTTTCGTCGCTCACGATCAGCTCGGGTCCCAGCTCGTGTTTATCCTTCGGCCGGAAGAGGATCGACGTCCGCACTGTGACGGAGGAGTCCACCCGCCGGGGGACTTTCATATCCATCAGCCGGAGGTCGAAGATCCCCAGACGGTTGAGGTTGCTCGCGCTGGACGAGCTGTCTTCGATGCTGTAGCGTTTCCCGGGGACATAGGTGAGCTGCCGGAGTATGATTTCGTCGGTGATGTCGTCGCGCGGGACGGGCGAACGGAGCGAGTCGATCTCCTGCCGTATGGCGATCGGACCGAAGAAGTACATCCTGCCGAGGTTGAAGCGGAGCCGGACGCTGCAGTTCCCGGTGCTGGCGTACCGCGTCGCCTGGGAACTGTCCCTCAGGTACCGGGCATTCGGGTACCCGGTGTTGGCCAGTATCTTCAGCACGCGCCCAACCTCCTCCTCCAGCAACTGCGCGTTGTACGGGTCCCCCTGCGCGATCTTCGGAGAGGAGAGTATCTCGGTCCATATCGTCCCGGGGCCCTCGACGATCCCGCCGTACAGGAGCGTGTCGATGAGCGACCGGTATCCCTCGGCAATCCGGATCGTGACATCCACCTTCCCCGCGTCAGTGTGAAAAGCCAGAGACGTGTCGATCCCCGCTGTGAAGAAGCCCCTGTTTTCATAGTACGTGCGGAGCTGCCTGACGTCTCCCCCGAGCGTCAGCAGGCTCAGATACTCGTTCTTCCGCCCCAGCTTTTCGCTTATCGTGTTGTGGAGAAACTTGTTCAGGAATCCGGGAGTTTCCCTGGTCAGCATCTGGGCCAGGAGTTCGTTCTTCGCCAGCGTTGAATTCCCCTCGAAGGCGATCGAGGTTATTTCGAATTTTTGCGACCCCGGTGAGGATTGAGCTTCCGACGGAGACACAGCCCGGGCGGCGAGCACCGCGACGGCCAGGCAGCGCCGCGCGAGGCGCGAGAATTGCGGGAGGAGGGAGGACCGTTCAGGACGGAGCACGCGTTGTTTCGGGTTTCAGATGGCCGGCGACAATGACAAAAAAACCCAGCCGCACCGGCTGGGTAGGTAAAATACACAACTCACGGCAGAGAATCAACGATCGCGCCCGTCAGTACTCCCCTTCGTCCTCGAAGAAGAAGTCCTCGCCGGTCGGGTAGTCGGGCCAGATCTCTTCCATGCTCTCGTACGGTTCCTCGCTGTCTTCCAGTTCCTGAAGGTTCTCGACAACCTCCACCGGAGCCCCTGTCCGGAGGGCAAAATCCACCAGCTCTTCTTTGGTGGCAGGCCAGGGAGCGTCATCCAGGTAGGAAGCAAGCTCCATCGTCCAGATCAATTATCACCTCGTGAAATCCCGGCATTGACGAGCTGCGAGCGGTACCGGGCCGCATCGATGTCATCGAAGAAGTAATCGACAGGGTTCTGTTTCCGCCCAAGGTAACGCACCTCGAAATGGAGGTGCGGGCCGCTCACAAGACCCGAACGCCCGCTCTTTGCGATGAGTTCCCCCCGGTGTACGGACTGCCCTTCCCTGACGAGCGATCTTTCAAGATGGGCATAGAGCGACGTGTAGCCGTATCCGTGGTTGACCTCGACCACCAGGCCGTATCCCCCCGCCGCCCTCCCGGAGAAATGGACCACTCCGTCCCCCGCCGCATAGACGTTCGTCCCGACATCGCTGATGATGTCTATTCCTTCATGCATTTTGTAGACGTGAAGGACCGGGTGTATCCGCATCCCGAAACTGTTCAGCGAATACACGCCCGCCATCGGTTTGATTGCGGGGATATGGGAGAAGAGGCCTTTGTTGTACTCCATCCGGCGGGTGATCTCCTCGTAACTCGTCTGCTGCAGCTTCACCTCCCGTTCCAGCTTGTCCAGGAGCGAGGAGGAGCCGGAAAGAACCTCACGCGCTTCTCCCGAGAGGAACGCATTCACCGCCGGCGGGACCGCGGCGCCGCCGATCGCGGCGGCCCGTGTGTCGTCGTCGATCTTGGTGAGATCGACCGCCGTACGCAGCTCGTTCCCCCTGTCCGACAGTTTTTCGAGCGACTTCTGGACTCCGGCAATCTTGTCGCCGAGCTGCCGTATCTGATCTTTCAGTATGCGGTTCTCCGCCGTCAGCATCGACATCCTGTCGATGCCAAGCCCGAGTATATCTCCGCCCACATGGTTCAGGACGAGAAGTGCCGCCATGATTCCCAGCCCGGCAACAGCTCCGAAGCCGAGAACCTTTGACTTGAAGTGGCGCACTTCTTTCAAGTCGAGTGAGCGGTGTGAAAAAGTATACACTTTCGTATGGCGCGGCATGATCGATACCCCTTAGTCTGGAGAGAACGGTCTTTTTGCTCCACGCTTCATTCTCAAACGACGTACACGCTCGCAGAGACAGTGGTGCCTGTGAGCGGAGTTTATTCGCAAAATACGGTGCAAGTATAGAGAATTCCCGGGGTTATGTCAAGAGGTTTCTTCAGAATCGATTTTTTTGTCGCGGTGCGTCACTCGAAATCGTGCTCGAAATAATTTATTGCACGGCTCCCTTTCTTCTTTTGTCCGATCACTCCCTCAAGCCTCTTGGAGAACTCCTTGGCGGCATCATACCCGTAGTGCCTGAGGAGGTAGTTGAGTGATATGACTTCAGTTATGACGGTGACATTCTTCCCGGGGAATATCGGGAGTTTCACCAGCGGAATGTCGACATCCAGCAGGGTCATCGAGATTTCATCCAGCCCCGTGCGCGTGTAATCCTGGTCTGGTTTCCACTCCTCAAGCTCGACGACGATTTCTACTCTTTTCTGGTAACGGATCGCCCTGATCCCGAACATGCTCCTGACATCGATCAACCCCAGACCCCGGATTTCCATGAAGTGTTTCACGAGATCGGTACCGGCACCCATGAGTATACCTTCCCCTTTCCGGGTCACCATCACGACGTCATCGGCGACGAGCCGGTGTCCCCGCTCGATCAGGTCGAGGGCGATTTCGCTCTTGCCGATGCCCGAAGGGCCGGTGAGCAACACCCCCGCCCCGTACACGTCGACGAGCGAGCCATGCACGACGATCTGAGGGGAAAACTGGTCGTCAAGAAAATCCGCCAGGAAATAGGAGATCTTCGTGGTCTCGAACGGCGTCCCGAACACCGGGATGTTTTTCACGGAGGCCGCCTGCAGCAGGTCGTCGGATATCACGTTGCCGTTGGTGAGTATGATGCAGGGGATCTTGAACTCCAGGAGCGAGATGAACGACGCCGTCCGCTGCGGGGGGCGGAGCGAATTGAGGTAGCGGATCTCCGTGTTCCCCATGAGCTGGACACGGTCGTATGTGAACAGTTCGACGTACCCCGCCAGTGCGAGCCCGGGGCGGTTCAGGTTCCTGTCCTTGATCTGGTGGTCGAAGCCGTTCTCGCCGTTGAGCTGCTTCAGCTTGAACCGCTCATGCGTCTGCTCGTACAGAAAACCCACCGTGATGCTCTTCTTGCGCGTTTCGCGCGCGCGGTCATTTTTCATCGATGCTCCTGTCGCCTGGCCTGCGTGAAGGGCCGGGCTGAATCATGCTTCCTCATTGATCTCCGGCGTCTTTCCCTTCGCCTTGCTCCGCTTCTTCGTTTTGTACTTCGCGAGCTGCACCTCAAGTTTCCCCACCGTCGCGTCGATGGACTTGATGAAGTCCTCGGATTTCCCCCGGGCCGTGAGCACCGCCCCGTGGACATGCAGGTTGACTTCCGCCATCTTGACGCTCTTGGTGACGCGCTCGAAACTCAGGATGATGTCGGCAGTCACGATCCCGTCGTAGAAACGGTCGAGTCTTTTCACCGTCTCCAGAGCATGCTCTTTAATATCCGGGTGAGCCCGGAATCGGCGCGCGGTAAATTTGACGTTCATAGCCTGGCTCCTCTGTTGAACATGCAAGACGGCTCAGGAAGCTTTCGGGTGGGCCTGAGCATACACTTTGCGAAGGTGATCGACGCTGACGTGCGTGTACATCTGCGTTGTGGAGAGGCTCTCGTGTCCGAGGAGCTCCTTGACAGCCCGCAGGTCGGCCCCCCTGTTCAGCAGGTGGGTGGCGAACGTGTGGCGGAGCACGTGGGGACTCCTCTTCTCTATTTCCGATACCATGCCGATATACGTGTTCATCAGCCTGTTGACACCCTTGGGGCTCATCGGGTTACCGCGCGATGAGAGAAACACGTTCGCCACGCCGGGGCACTTCGATGCGAGTGCCGGCCGGACCGCCAGGTACGCCTGAAGGGCGGAGCGCGCTTTCGCGCCGAACGGAATGATCCGCTGCTTGCTCCCCTTCCCCATGACCTTGATAGTCCCGTTTTCGAAATCGATATCCGCCACCCGGAGCCCGATAAGCTCCGACAGCCGGATCCCGGCGCCGTACAGGACCTCCAGGATCGCCGCATCGCGCGCGCCTCCCGTGCTCGACCGGTCCGGCTGATCCATAAGCCGCGCAACGCTCCCTTCATCGAGAGTGCGCGGGAGCCGGCGTTCCAGCTTCGGCGACATCACCGTCGAGGCCGGGTTGGAGGCGACGACATGCATTTTCCGGAGGTAACGGAAGAAGGATTTCAGGCAGGCGAGTTTCCGGGCAATGCTGCGGCTGGCGAACTGGCGGTCGTGCAGCCAGGCGAGGAACCGGCGGATCGACCTGCGGTCCACTCCGCCCGGGGTCATCACCCGTCCGGGGAATTCCGACTCCCAGAACGCGAGAAACTCCCGGAGATCGCACTCGTAGGCCGTGACGGTGTGCGGCGAGTAGTTCCGCACGGTGTGCAGGTAGCGGAGAAATGAACAGATATGCGTCTGCATGATTTCCGGACCAGCCTGGGGAGAATCGTGAATTCCGAAGGCGCGCGAGGTCAGCCCGCCGCCTGCTGGACTTCATCCCGAGCAACTTCCGCCTTGCAGGCGGGGCAGAGAAGATACTCTCCGCGGTTCTGATTGTATTTTGCCACCATGTAGGGGCTCCCGCACGTGTCGCATACGCGGGCGATCGGTTTGTCCCACGACGCGAAATCACAGTCGGGATACCGCGAGCAGCCGTAGAAGATCCGTTTCCTCTTGGTCTTCCGTTCGATGACGTCCCCCGTCGTACATTTCGGGCACTTGACGCCGATCGAGAGAGGACGGGTGCTCTTGCAGGCCGGGTAGTTGGAGCAACCCAGGAACGCGCCGAACCGTCCCCCCTTGACGACCATATCTCCTCCGCAGAGGTCGCACTTTATGCCGACCGCGTGGGCTGCCAGGGCGGCCTCCGAGGGGAGCGGTTTCGTGGTCTTGCAGGCCGGGTAGCCGCTGCATGCCATGAACCGTCCGTTCCGCCCCCACTTGATGATCATCGGCTTGCCGCACACCTCGCACTTTTCGTCCGTCGCCTCCTGAAGCGATTTCTTTATTGCGGCGCTGTTCTTGTCGACCCCTTCGAGGTCGCTGATGAAGGGGTGATAGAAATCCTCCATCACGTGAAGGTAGGTCTGTTTGCCCGAGGCGATCGTGTCGAGCTCCTCCTCCATTTTTGCCGTGAACTCCACATTGAACAGATGCGGGAAGTTCTGCACAAGTATCCGGTTCACGGCGATACCCAGGTCCGTCGGGTACAGCCGACGTTCCCGTTGCTCGACGTATTTCCGCGCCTGGATCGTATCGACAATCAGCGCATACGTGCTCGGACGCCCGATGCCGAGAGCCTCAAGCTCCTTGACAAGGCTCGATTCCGTGAACCGCCCCGGCGGCTTCGTGAAGTGCTGGTTGGGAATGACGTTGATAAGCGTTGCACCCTCGCTCACCCTCAGGTTTGACGGGAGTTTCGAGACCGGGTCCTCGTCGGCGGCGGCTTTGTCGGCCTCCTC
>DASVIU010000204.1:0-1929 GCA_036386275.1 Bacteroidota bacterium
CTAAACCTGTCCGCGAATGTCTGGCGGGGATAATTGTAGTGGCTGTACGTGATGTCGTATCCTTCCCCCCGGCGGATGAGCTGGAAAGGGACTTCGGCTCCGGAGGCATCCAGCAGCGCGAGGCTCGGGACGGGCGGGAGCTCCGGATCCACCACCACGTCCGGATTCAGTCCGACAACCACGTCCCTGCGGAAGAAGCGTACCTCCGCCTCCGCGATTTCCGTTCGTGAAAACGGGGAGGGATTGAAGAGAAAGACATACGTGTCGTCCCCCGAGGCCATGTCGTCGTACGGGAGTATGTGGTCAAGAGACGCATCAAGAACGGATCCTCCGATATCCTCTACGGCCGCGAAGCGCGTCATCATCTCCCTGTGCACGGGATCGATCGAGCAGCCGCAGATGCTGTCATGCGGGTGATTCTTCATCAGCGTCGCCCACGCGTGCCGTAGGAGGGGGGACTGCGAGCGCCCCCCCGCCGCGCGGGCAAACGCGTTCAGGGGCTCCGCATAGCGCTCGAGGAGCATCTCCGATTTCCAGTTTGCCTGCTTGATGTACATCCTGCTCGAATACACACCCCCCAGGACCGCGAACGCGTACCGGTATCCGAACCGGAGCTCGCCCTCGATGACCGGGAGTTCGATTTTTGAAATCCCGCCGCTCCCGGTCGGGATGTCGCCGATCTCCTCCCTGACGGCATCAGCGTAACGCTCCACCGTGCTGTGCTCGAATGTCCCTTCAAACGATTTCCTGAGTAACGCGATCGTGGCGGGAATGTTCGGGTCGGGCCAGTGATGGTCGCCGCCGTTCATGAGGAGACGGTGGGAGGTGGTCGCGCGCCGGTCGAGCTCCTCTTTCAGGGAGGCGAACCGGCCGATGATCTGAGGATCCGTCTCCTGGTGAAAATACCCCGCACTGTAACCGTGCCGGAAGAGATGGACAAGGAGCGTGCGGGCGCCGTCCGGGGCCTTCCACCAGTACTCGGATGTCTGCTCCCCCGGTTCCCCGCCAAACCCCCTGTACACGAGCGCGGTCCCGATGCCGAACCCCCGGAGTATCGCGGGCATCATGGCGATGTGGCCGAACGAATCGGGGATGTACCCCACGGTCATCGTTTTGCCGAACGCCGCCGCCATGCGCGTCCCGGCCATCAGGTTGCGCACCGTCGATTCCCCGCTGACGAGGAACTCGTCGGGGAGGACGTACCACGGCCCCGTGACGATGCGTCCTTCGCCGACCAGCCGCCGGATCTCTTTACGCTTTCCGGGACGGACGGCGAGGTAGTCCTCGAGTACGACGGTCTGTCCGTCGAGCGTGAAGTGACGGAATTCCGCGTCACGCCGGAGCAGATCGAGAAGATCGTCGATCATGTTGACGAGCATCGCACGGAACTGCTCGAAGGTCTTGTACCATTCCCTGTCCCAGTGGGAGTGGGAAACGATATGATATGTCGGTTTCATGATCTGCGGTATTCTTTGACAGTCCGGATCGCCGTCGATGCACCCACGGCGGAGAGGCTCGACGCCGCAACGGCATTCCCGAGCGCCGCCGCGGCAAACGGGTCCGCTCCCGTGATCAGGCCGGCGACGAATCCCGCGACAAACGCGTCCCCCGCCCCGGTGGCATCCACGACACTCCGGACCTTCCGCGCCGGAATCCGCTTCCCCTTCCCGCGCCATGAGAGATAGCACCCGTCAGCGCCGAGCTTGACGCCGACGACCCCGGTGGCTCCGGCGTCCGCCAGCGCCGCGACGATTCGCGCGGGGGCCGTTTCCCCGGTGATGACAGAGGCCTCGTCGTAACTCGGAACAAAGTAGTCCACGTGCGGAAGGAAGGAGCTGAGCATCCTGTCATCCCGCCGGGGCACCCCCGCAGTGTCGAGGAGCACCGGGATACCCGTCTTCAGGTGGATCGCCCGGAACAACCTCCCGA
>DASVIU010000205.1:0-3394 GCA_036386275.1 Bacteroidota bacterium
ATGAATGTCATTCGCGATCCTTCAGGCTATGTCGCATTCATCGCGGTGAGCGAAAGGGACATTTCCGCCCGGATGCGCGCTTACGACGCACTCCACACGTTCTCCTCTATCGTCCAGCACTCGGACGACGCAATCATCAGCGAGAGCCTCGAAGGGACTATCCTTAGCTGGAATTTCGGAGCTGTCAGGATGTACGGCTACACGGCGGAGGAAGCCGTTGGCAGACCGATTACAATCCTTGCCCCTTCAGACCGGAACCTGGAGCCCTTCGAGCTCCTGGGGAGGATCAGGCGGGGGGAGCGCGTTGAACACTACAGCACGGTGCGCAGGAAGAAAGACGGGACTTGCATAGATGTATCGGCCACGATCTCGCCCATCAGGGACATCGGGGGGATTATCACGGGGGCTTCGCTCATCGCCCGGGATGTCACCGAGGAAAAACTCCTCCGCAAGCAAATTGATGAGATCGGCAGCCAGCGGGCGGAAGACCTGAGGAGATTTGTGACATCCGTCCAAAAAGCCCAGGAGGAGGAACGGCACCGCATCTCCCGCGAGCTCCACGACGATCTCGGCCAGCGGCTGATCGGACTGAAGCTCAAGCTCGAGGTACTCGAGGATGAGATTTCTGGTAGCTCCGCCCGGAATGCCGGAACGCTCAAGACGATCACAGAAGAGATCGACGCGATGATGACCGATGTGAAGCGGATCTCCTCAAACCTGCGCCCCGCAGAGCTTGATGATTTCGGTCTGGTGTCCGCGCTGAATTTTCTCTGCAGGAACTTCCAGAAGATGTGCAACATCAAGGTGGCATTCCAGCCGGGTCCCGCCAGGCTCTACGGCAAGGATATTGAGATCGCACTCTACAGGATCGCGCAGGAGGCCCTGGCCAACGTCGCCAGGCACTCAGGGGCCGGAACCGTGTCGATGAAGCTCTCCCACGACGGGGAAGTGGTGGGCCTCATTGTTGAGGACGATGGAGGAGGATTCGACGTGGCAGCCATCCGCGTTCGGCAGAATCTCCATCCTGGACTGGGACTGATCAGCATGAAGGAGCGAGCGCAGATGTTCGGTGGTTCCATGTACCTGACGGCGTCGCCAGGAGGGGGGACAAGGGTCCATGTGGAAATTCCGTTGAAACCTGGGGTGGTTCATGAGAAAAATAAGAATACTCATCGCAGATGATCACAGTGTCGTGCGCGAGGGTCTGCGTACTCTGCTCGGGAGGGTGACGGATTTTGACGTGATCGGTGAAAGCGCGGACGGGGAGGAAGCAGTGCGCATGACCTGCGAGAAGAAGCCAGACGTTGCGATCGTCGACATCTCTATGCCGAAGGTGAACGGGATCGAGGCAGCGCGTCAGATTAGAAAGGAAAGTCCTGACACGAAGGTCCTGATCTTCACGATCCACGAGAATGAGGAGTACGTCTATCAGATCGTTGCCTCGGGTGCGAACGGGTACGTCCTCAAGGATGCCGGCAAGAATGACCTCATCGCTGCCGTTCGTGCCATCCACAGCGGCGGACGGTTTTTCAGCCCGAGAGTCTCAAAGCTGATCATCGACGAATTCGTGAGGCGCTCCCAAACTGCCCAGGTGTCTGTCACGACCGGGAAATCAGTATTGACAAACCGTGAATCGGAAATACTCCAGTATATCGCCTCCGGATTGACAAATGCCGAGATCGCTCAGAAGCTCTTCCTGAGCGTCAGAACGGTCAATACGCATCGCACAAACCTGATGCACAAGCTCGATGTCCACAACACAGCAGGGCTTGTGCGGTATGCCATGGAAAACGGCATCGCGAACGCCTTGTCCTGACCCGCCTTACCTGCGGTCCTTTCCCTCCCTACAGCTTTTACCGTAGCCCTCCTGCACGGTTACCGCAGATCAATAATTACGCCCGTTGCCCGAGTGCTTTTCAGCGCGTCCTTTCGCTGTTTCCCTTCGCGTGATGCCCGGAATGACTCCCCGTGCTATATTCCCGTGCGCCTCTCACGTTTCCGATGGGAAAGGAAACACCTCGCTGATGGCTCAGATATTTCACCCCAGCATGAAGGTCATTTCCAGGGTGAGTATTGTCATCGTGTTTGTCCTGGGAGTCGTAGTGACGCTGGCGGCCATCGGGATATACGATTCGGGGTACACGACGGATGTTGACGTACCCCGGGAGCAGCCCGTCCCATTCAGCCACAAGCGGCACGTGGACGGAAATGGCATCAGCTGCGAATACTGTCATACGTCCGTCGCACGGTCTTCGTTCGCCGGCATACCTCCAACATACACCTGTATGACCTGCCACTCCCAGATCTTTACGACAAGTCCTTTGCTCAAGCCCGTACGGGAGAGCCTGCGGAGCAATGAGCCCCTCCGGTGGATCAGAGTGAATGATCTTCCGGACTTCGTCTATTTCAATCACAGCATACACATCACCAGGGGGGTCGGGTGCGTGACATGTCATGGGCGGGTCGATCAAATGCCCCTGACCTGGCGCGCGAACACGCTGTTCATGTCCTGGTGTCTGGATTGTCACCGCGCCCCAGAGAAATACATTCGCCCGCGGGAGGAAGTACTGAACATGGACTGGAAGCCCCCGGAAGACCAGGAGATCCTGGGACGAAGGCTCGTCAAAGAGTATGGGATCATGACTGCACGGATCACGGATTGTTCAACCTGCCACAGGTAGTGCCTCGATGAACGAAAGAGAAATCTGGGACCTGTCCGCTATCCGACGCCGGCTCGCCTCCCTGCACGGGAGGGAGTACTGGCGGAGCATCGAGGAGCTCGTGGATACCGCAGGATTCGAGGAGCTCCTCCACCGGGAGTTTCCGCGGTACGCCTCCCTCTGGCCCGAGGGGCTCAGCCGCCGGAAGTTTCTCCAGGTTACGGGTGCATCGCTCGCCCTGGCGGGTCTTAGCTCATGCATGAAACAGCCGGACGAGGAGATCGTCCCCTATGTAAAATCGCCGGAGCTCATCGTGCCGGGGGAGCCACTCTACTTTGCAACGGCATTCGTGCTCGGGGGTTATGCCAGGGGCGTCATTGCGACAAGTCACATGGGGCGCCCTACGAAGCTTGAAGGTAATCCTGATCATCCGGCCAGCCTCGGCGCCGCCGATGCGATCACGCAGGCGTCGATTCTGTCCCTTTATGACCCGGACCGGTCCCAGGTGGTGACACACAGGGGAACGATAAGCACGTGGACGGATTTTCAGCAGGCCCTGGATCGGAAGGGAGACCGGATTAGGATCCTGACCGGCACGGTGACTTCGCCGACACTGGAGGCTCAGATCGATGGGATGCGCGCACGTTTTCCCCATTCCCGGTGGCATCAGTACGAGCCGATCAATGAAGATGCGGTCCGCGAAGGCGCGATCATGGCTTTTGGAAAGGCCGTCA
>DASVIU010000206.1:0-3588 GCA_036386275.1 Bacteroidota bacterium
GGAGGCAGGACCGCCGGGGACTCCCATCGTCGTACCGGACTCTTTCTCATCACCTGTTCCCCAGACTCTCCGGAGGTTCTCATGATCTCCATGGTATCGCTGTGGCTCCCAATACTCCTCTCCGCTGTGGTCGTATTCATCCTCAGTTCATTGATCCACACAGTGTTGCGTTACCATGCCAATGACCTGCACAAGCTCCCGGATGAGGACGCCGTCGCGAATGCGCTGCGACAGTGGAACATACCCACAGGCGACTACATACTCCCCCGTCCGGACAACATGAAAGACATGAATACTCCCGAATTCCAGGAAAAGGTGAAGAAGGGCCCGGGAGCACTCCTCACGGTCTGGGGAGGCGGGAGGCCGTCAATGGCCGCCAATCTCATTCAGTGGTTCCTGTATTGCCTCGTGGTGAGCATTTTTGCCGCCTACATCTCCAGCCGC
This sequence comes from Bacteroidota bacterium, assembly GCA_036386275.1. Taxonomy (GTDB): domain Bacteria; phylum Bacteroidota; class Ignavibacteria; order UBA10030; family UBA6906; genus Fen-1273. The sequence goes on from DASVIU010000206.1 coordinate 445, forward strand.
GCCCTTCAGACGGGAGCCCCGTATCTTTCCGTTTTCCGGTTCGCCGGAGCAACAGCGTTTTGCAGCTACGCCATCGGAGGATGGCAGGATTCAATCTGGTTCAAGCGGGCCTGGTCGACGACCCTGAAGAACACGCTCGACGGACTGATCTACGCACTCTTCACTGCCGGGATGTTCGGCTGGCTCTGGCCGCGGTAAGAAGAATCCTCGCTCATCCTGAGTTCCGTCAGAACATGGTATGAAGACACACCGACTCGGAGAACACGGCCCGGAGATCTCTGTCATAGGGCTCGGGTGCATGGCATTCTCCGGGACATATGGTCCGGCCGAGGAGAGCGAAAGCATTGCCACAATACACGAAGCGCTCGACACAGGGATATCACTGATCGACACGGGGGATTTTTACGGCATCGGGCACAACGAGATGCTCCTCCGGGAGGCGCTGAAGAACGGCCGGCGGGACAGGGTGTTCATCCAGGTGAAATTCGGTGCGCAGGTCGACCCGTCGGGCGCGTTCATCGGTTTCGACTCCCGTCCGAAGGTCATTCGGACTGCGCTCGCATACACGCTGAGGCGGCTGGGAACAGACCACGTAGACCTCTACCAGCCATCGAGGCTTGATCCTGCGGTCCCTATCGAGGAGACAGTAGGAACTATCGCCGATCTCGTGAAAACAGGGTACGTCCGTTATATCGGTCTCTCGGAGGTGGGCGCAGCAACTATCCGCCGCGCACATGCGGTCCATCCGATCACATCGCTCCAGATTGAGTATTCGCTGATGAGCAGGGGGATTGAGCGGGAGATCCTGCCGACCGTGAGGGAGCTCGGCATCGGCGTGACGGCGTACGGACTCCTCTCCCGGGGTTTGCTCGGCGGAAGCGGGGTTGAAGGATTCCGTGACAGAGACATACGCAAACGGTTCCCAAGGTTCCAGGGAGAACACCTGCTACGGAACATGCCTCTGGTCAAGGCGCTAGAGGCAATCGCCGCGGAGAAGAAGAGGACGACGGCACAGCTAGCGGTCGCCTGGGTGGTTTCGCGCGGAGCCGACATCGTTCCACTGATAGGGCCGAGGAACCGGGGGCAGCTCAGGGACCTGGTCGGCGCACTGGATCTTTCACTGACTTCAGACGAACTCAGGCGAATCGAATCAGCGGTCCCGTCTGACCGGGTCTCGGGAAACCGCTACTACGACGCAGGCATGGTGAACCTTGACAGCGAGAAGGTGACGGGAGGGTCCTGAAGGGAATACCATATGCTTCATGCGCCGGGAATCCGCATGTGGTACCGGGAACGGGAATCGGGGGATCGAACTTTCCCAAAACTGACACGCACCCCTGAATCTGTGTTGATCTCCCCCAATACCATTGGGTTTTCTGACTGGAATAAATGCTGAATCTGGCACAAGAGTTGACACAATAAATCTCGCCCCGGGGGGGAGGGAGCTCGCGTTCCAATGATCCAGAGGTCGTAATGACACCCGCAATAGGCATCGGCTTCCTCTCACTCACCGGTATCCTCTTCATCGCGTATGTGTTGTTCCTGATCGAACAGCACAAACTTCAGGACGAACTCGCCCGGCACCTCAAGGAGGAGGAAGATGAACGCTGGACCCCGAAGGGCGGTTTGAACCCCCTCTGACAGCAGATGCACGCAGGTTCTTCATTCGTTCCTTCAGCGCTGCGGCTGCGAGGGCGTACCCCCCGTTTCCCCCATCCACCAGATGCATGTGTGCCCCGTTATACGAGAAAATGTGGCATGTGAGGAGAGCCGTGGGTGCGGCAAACATGCCATAGACAAGCAGGCCTTTCTGGTAGAGATCTCCCAGGTACCTCTCCAGCTCCGCCCGCTGGCCTTCATTTCCTGACAGGACCTGACGGAATATGTCGCTGAATTTCCTGCAATCGGTGTTCTCCGCAAGTTCTGTCGTATAACGCCCCCAGTCGTTATTGCGTGTTTTCCGCTTTAGGCGGATCAGGAGTTTCCCCGTCAAGACCTTTCCCCGCATGTCAAGGGCATAGGCGAACTGCGAGGCGGCCGATTTGCCGGATGTTCGGACGCGGCGTTCACGGGACAGGTGCGGCCCGAAAACCCTCATTTTCAAATTCGACGGATGGATGGAGTGAGGATGACACCGAGGTGGTCACGATACCACTGCTTCAGCGCAAGGGGGTCTCTCGCACGGAAGAACAGCCCGCCGATACCCGTCACTTTTTCCAATTCCTCCTCCGATCTTCCCGCTTTTCAGATGACAGCAAAATTGCGCGCATCCCTAGTCCACCGCGGGGCATGAAGAATTGCAGGGATCACCTCCTCCACGTCGCTGACGACGGTCCACATGGCCTCATGCTGACGGTCCATGAACTTCTCCCGGATGCACCGGTCAAGGAGCGCAAGGAGCGGGTCGTAGAAACCCCTCATGTTCACAAGGATGATCGGATTCAGGTAGATGCCCAGACGCTTGAGCGTGATCGCTTCAAAGAGTTCTTCCAGCGTCCCGGTCCCGCCGGGGAGCGCCACCACGGCATCACTGTCGGAGAGCATCAGGTGCTTCCGTGTGCGCATGTCCTCGACAACACGCAAGTCCGACAGGCCGCCGTGCGCCCACTCCAGATCCTTCATGAAATCGGGAATCACGCCGGTTATTTTCCCTCCCCCGGCGATTGCTCCATCGGCCAGGGCACCCATCGATCCGTACGCACCTCCGCCATAGACGACGGACCATGAGTGCCGGGCCAGAAGTACCCCCAGGCGACGTGCCGCCCTGTGGTACTCTGGGTCGCAGCTGCTGCTCGACGCACAGTAGATGCAGATGCGCAGGTTGACCGGATCGGGGGCCGACGGTCCTTCAAGTGTCATGGCATGACGGGGAATATGCAACCAGCGCCGGATTCCGGGGGTGCAGATCTTACACGGCACCCCCGCGGCACCCGGTATCAGGTGAGACTACTTCAACAAAGAGAGCTTTTTCGTCTGCACAAAGCCCGTGGTCTGGAGCCGGTAGAAATACACGCCGCTTGCCAGCGCGGAGCCGTCGAACCGGACTTCATGCAACCCGCTCTCCTGCTCCCCTTCTGCAAGGACCGCAACACGCTCGCCGAGCGCATTGTACACTGCAAGGAGAACGTGCGATTTGGAAGGGAG
>DASVIU010000207.1:0-5989 GCA_036386275.1 Bacteroidota bacterium
TGATTTTCCATCCGCTCCTGTACATTGTCGTCACCAGGTTCTTTCGGAAAACCTCTTCAGTCATGCGCCGTGATGGTGCATCTCAAGAGGTTTTTTATTGGAGGATAACGCATGGACAAGATGGACCGTAGAAATTTCATCAAGAGCTCCGTCATGGGAGCATCCTTGTCGCTGTTATCTTCATCGCCTCTGACTGCAATTGCCAGGGAGGCCGGTCCCGCTCCCGGTGCTCCCGGGAAGATCATCACGCGCCGTCTCGGAAAGACCGGCATTGAGCTCCCGGTGGTGAGCATGGGAGTCATGAGGGCGGATAACCCCGCGCTCGTTCGCGCGGCGCTCGAATCGGGAATGAAACACCTTGACACGGCGCACGGCTACCAGAAAGGGAACAATGAGACGATGCTCGGGGAGGTGCTCAAGGAACATCCCCGGGATTCTTTCGTGATATCGACCAAGGTCCCTCCCGATGCAAAGGACGCCTTCCTGGCGAACCTTGATCTGAGTCTGAAGCGCCTGCAGATGGAATATGTTGATATCCTCTATGTCCACGGCCTCACTTCGGGGGATGATGTCCTGTCCTCCTCCACGCTGGAAGCACTCGCAGCGGCGCGCGAAAGCGGGAAAGCCCGTCATGTCGGCGTTTCCACGCACAGGAACGAACCCGAGGTGATTCGCGCTGCGGTCAGGAGCGGCGTGTACGAAGTCGTCCTCACGTCAATCAATTTCAAGCAGGATCATTATCGCGAAGTAAAAAAAGCGATCGCGGAGGCTGCCGCAGCGGGAGTCGGCATCATCGCAATGAAGACGATGGCCGGAGCATTCCACGACAAGGAGAGAACGAAACCTGTGAACTGCAAGGCCGCACTGAAGTGGGTCCTGCAGGATGCGAATGTCACGACGGCGATCCCGGGGATCACGACATTCGACCAGCTCACAGAAAATGCGGGTGTCAACAATGATCTCGCGATGACAGAAAACCACAAGTCGTCACTCGTTCCAGGACAGTCCGAAGGGGGGCTTTACTGCCCGGGGTGTCCCGGGTGCACGGATCGATGCACCAGGGGACTCCCGGTCCCGGACATCATGAGGGCGTACATGTACACGTACGGGTACGGGGATGCGCGGTTGGCGCAGGATCTCCTCGCAGGGCTTCGGATCGCCGGTGACCCATGTGGCGAATGTGCGGAGTGCACCGTTGGCTGTCCCCGTGGATTCAATGTCCCCGTACGGGTGCGGGACATCGTAAGGCTGACTTCCGTCCCGGCAGAGTTCCTCGGCTGAGTGCCTGTGAAACACATCATTATTCCGGTTATGCTTCTCCTCATCACGGGAGGAGAATGCTACTCCGCAGATGCGGCGAACGGATCGATATTCCCCACGGTGGCCGGCTGGAAAATCGCGCCCCCTCCGGGGGACAGCGTCTACACACCCGACAATCTCTGGGATATTATAGACGGAGCGGCGGAGCTCTTTCTCAGCTACGGGTTTGTGGACCTCCACATTATGGAGTATACCGATACAACCGGGACGGATGTCCGTGTGGAACTCTACCGTCACGCTTCCAGGGCGAACGCATTCGGGATATACAGTCAGGAGAGAAACCCCGGCTACAATTTCATTGAGATCGGAACGCAGGGCTATGTCGAGGAAAAGGTTCTGAATTTCCTCTGCGGCATGTATTATGTGAAAATCTCGAGCCACCGGGAGGGAAAAGCGGGGATCGACGGCATGGCGTTGATCGGACGCCGGGTTGCGGAACATCTGGGGCAGAAAGCCGGATGGCCTGCCACGCTGACGCTTCTTCCCGCGGAGAAGAGACTCCCCAACACGGAAAGCTATATTGCGGAGAATTTCCTCGGTTACAGGGTTTTTCATTCAGCGTTCACCGCGCGATACGAAGGGGGGTGCACGCTGTTCATCATGGACCTCGAATCTGCTTCCCGGGCTCGCGGCGTGGCCGAGGCCTACATGAAGGCCGCAGGCCGGCAGCTGGAGCTAACGGAAGGGGAGATCGCAGACATCCCCGATCCCCACAATGGATCCCTTGCGATGCTCCTCAAGGGCCGGACGATCAGCGGGGCGTTCGGTGCAGGGGGGGAAGCTCTTGCACACCGGTATATGGAACTGCTTAAGGTTCGGCTTCCTGCTCCGGAGTAGTTCCGCGGGGAGATTTCCTCCTCACGGTCATTCACCCCGCAACACCCGGTCTATCGATGGACCCTCATTACTCTGCGGGAATGAACCAGATCACTGCTGTTTGGCTGACGTGCTCAGTAGATTGAAAGGTCACTTTTTGAATTACCAACTGTTTGAGTGGCGATTTGTGAACAACTCTCCATCGGTCCTAGCGCATGCCGCGCGATTGCTCGCCCCGTTATTGCTTTCTTCGATCCTGTCGCCGCAAGCCCCTGCTCAGGAAGCCGCTGTCCGCGAGTCGGTCCAGGTCTTCCGCACATACCCGTTTTCCGATCCCGATCCGGTGGCGCGGATAGGGAACATCTATCCGTATTTCCGGTTCCAGGGGTATAGCAATCAGCCAGTCGATCGTCCATGGAAGATCATAACGCTGGAGAACCCGTATATCCGGGTTCTTGTCGCTCCCGAGATAGGCGGAAAAATCCTGGGGGGGTTCGAGAAATCGACCGGGCGTGCATTCATCTATTACAATCGGGTGGTAAAATTCCGCGAGATCGCGATGCGCGGCCCCTGGACATCAGGCGGGATCGAGTTCAACTTCGGCGACATCGGGCACGCTCCGACCACGGCGACACCTGTGGACTATGTCACAAGGAAAAACCAGGACGGGAGCGTGAGCTGTATCGTGGGGGCGCTTGACCTTCCGTCCCGGACCGAATGGCGGGTGGAGATCAGACTCCCCGCCGACAGGGCTCTGTTTGAAACACGCTCTTGCTGGTTCAATCCGACGGAAATGAGCACTTCGTTCTATCACTGGATGAATGCGGCGGCCGACGGGGATTCGACTCTCCAGTTGATTTATCCGGGAAATGAATATATCGGTCACGGGGGGGAGAGCTCGGCATGGCCGTCTGGTCCGGACGGAAGGGACCTCTCGTACTACAGGGAAAACGCATTCGGGTCTTACAAATCATATCATGTGCTGGGCGTTTACACGGATTATTTCGGCGCGCGCTGGGGGGATTTCGGCGTGATACACTGGTCCCGGTATACGGACAAGCCGGGGAAGAAGCTCTGGATCTGGGGGCTCTCACGGGAGGGAGAGATCTGGAGGGACCTGCTTACGGATCCCGGACTGGGAAACACCCAATACGTGGAAATCCAATCGGGTCTTCACTTCAACCAGGGTTTTTTGCAGAGCAGCAGGACGCCATTCAAGCACATGCAATTCCTTCCCGCCTCGTCCGACCGGTTCACAGAAACATGGTTTCCGTTCAAAGGGGTGGGAGGAGTCACGCGGGCCACGCCTGACGGAGTGCTTTTTGTCCGTCGGGCGGGCGCTCAGATCCGCTATACCTTCTGTCCGACGTACGAATTCCGCGGCACAATCTCGGTTCGTGTTCAGGGTGGAGTCACGGAATCGCGGAGTGTGTCGCTCATGCCGCTCCAGAGCCTGGAGGATTCTGTCACGATCGCTGACCGCGGGGCGCGTTTTGAAGTCCTCATCGGGACATCGATTCGCTACAAGAGCACGGATGACAGTGACCGTGTCCTTCAACGGCCGGTCACGACAGATCGTCCATTTGACTGGAATTCCGCGTACGGACTCTCTGTCGATGCACGGGAACGGGCACGGCAGCGGGACTACGAGGGGGCGCTCATGTCGTACCGTCTGTCGATCGCCAAGGACCCGGCATTTCTCCCGGGCCTTGCCGGCGCGGCAGAGCTGTTCTACCGGCGGATGGATTATGATTCATCGTTCCTGTACGCCCGCCACGGGCTCGCGATCGATGCGTATGATCCGGAATCGAACTATATCTATGGTCTTTCCGCCCGGAAGCTGAACAGGAACTACGATGCAAAAGACGGTTTCGGCTTTGCCGCGCAGTCACGGGAGTACAGCCCTGCGGCAAACCTCCAGCTTGCGGAGATGGCACTGGCCGACAGCGAGTGGAGTGACGCCGCGGAGTATGGAAACAGGTGCCTTGCGGGGGATAAATACAACGCGGGGGGAGCAAAGCTCATGGCGGTGCTGTACCGCCACAGGGGAGACACGACAAAAGCGATGCGCATAGTGGAGGAGATGATCGGCTGGGATCCGTTGAGCCACTTCGCGCGGTTCGAACGGCACTTGCTCGCCCCGTCATCCGGGACACGGTATGCGTTCACTGACGCGATTCGCAATGAACTGCCGCACGAGACGTTCATGGAGATCGGAGCATATTATACCCGGCTCCGTATCTGGGAGGACGCAGCGGCGGCTCTCCGATTGGCGCCGCAACATCCCATGGTGAACATGTGGCGCGCATACATCGCTTCGAGGCTCGGACGGGAGCAGGAAAGCAGAGACCTGCTCAGGAGTGCTCTCTCCGCCAGCCCGATGCTCGTGTTTCCCCACCGCCAGGAAGAGATGGAGGTTCTCCGGTGGGCGGAACGTGAGCAACCGCACTGGAAGAACAGGTATTACCTCGCATTGCTCAGTTGGAGTCTGGGACGGCCCGGTGAGGCGATGAAATGGATGGAAATGTGCGGTGATGTCCCCGACTATGCTCCTTTCTATATTACGCGCGCGTCGCTCCGGAAAGATGACCCGGATTGCGCGCTTGCGGACTTCAGGCAGGCCCTGAAGATAGGCCCGGGCGATTGGCGGACACACAATGCGATCATCACATTCCTCAACGAACGCGGGCGCTACCCTGAGGCTCTGCCTCTGTGTGCGGATGCCGCAAGGAGCTTTCGGGAGAGCTATATCATGCAATTCCTCCTGGCCCGTACGCTGCTTTTCAACAGAGAATACGCATCCAGCCTGGCGATTCTCGATACGCTGACCATACTTCCGTTCGAGGGGGCCAGATACGGAAGAGATGTCTACCGGCAGGCATGCATCCTCACCGCGCTGCAGAAGATACAAAACAGGGAGAATGAAGCCGCCATCCCCCTGATTGCCCGGGCCCGGCTCTGGCCGGAACGTCTGGGAGCCGGAGAGCCATACGGCGCGGATACCAGGATTGAGGACTATCTTGAAGCCGGTGTTCTTCGCAAGACCGGTGAGACAAACAGGTGGAATGAACTCCTGACCAAGATCACGGAATATACCAGGCTCCACAGGACCGTGGGGAACACGCAGCACCTGATCGGCGCATTTGCATTGCGGGATCTGGGGAGAACTTCCGATGCGCTTGAGCTGCTCAGGCAGTGGACCACGCGGGAACCTGAGAGCCCGGGCGGACGATGGTCGCTGATGGTCTTTCAAAAAGAGAAGAGCAAAGCACGAGCGCTCGAGGAGAGCCTCCGCTCATCAACGCTCAGCAGGTCGAACGGGGACCAGGATTTCGTGCTGATGACGGATGTCGTCAGCATGGGAGTCGGCAAATGAGTATTCAGGAGAAGCGGTGAAAACGAAAAGGATAGCAGTTCTTGTGGGAAGCCTTCGAAAGGAATCCTTCAGCCGAAAAACGGCAAAAGCGCTCATGGGACTGGCGCCCGGGTCGCTGACACTTGAACTCCTGGAGATAGGCGGACTTCAGTTGTACAACCAGGACCTCGAAGAAACACCGCCTGAGGCATGGACGGAGTTTCGCCGGCGAGTGAAGGAATTTGATGGTGTCCTTTTCGTCACGCCGGAGTACAACCGCTCAGTTCCTGCAGTGCTCAAGAACGCCATCGACATAGGCTCCCGGCCCTTCGGGAGCAACTCGTGGGATGGAAAACCAGGCGCGGTTGTAAGTGTTTCTCCGGGAGCCCTCGGTGCGTTCGGCGCAAATCATCACTTGAGGCAATCGCTCGTGTTTCTGAACGTTCTGGCAATGGCGCAGCCCGAAGTGTATCTCGGAGGTGCCGCGAAGCTCTTTGA
>DASVIU010000208.1:0-5134 GCA_036386275.1 Bacteroidota bacterium
TATCTCTGGGCGAATTCGTTGAGCGTCGGACTTCAGCTGTCGTACACGATCTTCAACGGTTTCGGGACCGGTGCCCGTGCGGAACAGGCCTCGATTGATCATGTGGAGGCGCGGTACCAGAGGCTGAAGGCGGAAGAGGGACTCAGCGTCCAGGTGCAATCGGCGGAATTGAAAATGGCGGAGGCGAAGAAGAGGATCGAAGGACAGCAGAAGAACATCGAACAGGCGGAAAAAGCGGTCCATATCGCCCAGACACGGTACAGGAGCGGCGTCGGCACGCAGCTCGAGCTCCTGGATTCCCAGGTGGCAATGACCCGCGCGCAGACCAACTATGCCCTGGCGATCTATGACTTCCTTGTTGCGAAAGCGGATTGGACGAATGCGGCGGGACTGGCGCGATAAGCCCGCCGGTGGACAGGTGCGCGCAGCTTACACGGTAAATCATGAAGCACTTACAAGGAAAAACACGATGAATTTCCCACGCTGGACGGCCGGCACTGCGGCCGGATGCCTGCTCCTGATCTCCTTATCCGGCCCGGGCTGCGGGCCGGCAAAAAATGCGCCTCCGGCCGGGGGGAAGACGGGCGACACGCTCGCGCAGGCGGTCCCGGTGGGGGTCGCCCGGGTGGAACGGGTGAACCTCACTGTTGTAAAAGTGTTTTCCGGCACGCTTGAAGGGGAGGAGCAGGCGAACGTCGTGTCCCGCATCTCCGAGCGGGTGACGGGTCTGAAGGTGCACGTGGGGGAACCTGTGCGAGCCGGGCAGCTGACAATACTTCTGGATAGGGGGGGGGCGTCCTCCCAGTATCTCCAGATGCGGGCAAACTTCACAAATCAGGAGAAGAGTCTCGAGCGGATGAAGTCTCTTTATAAAGAGGGGGCTGTCGCGCTGCAGGCGCTCGACGGCACGCAGGCCGCCTACGACATCGCCAGGGCGAATTTCGAGGCCGCCCGGAGCAACGTGGAGCTCACGACCCCGATCGACGGCGTCGTCACGGCGGTGAATGTGAGCCTCGGTGACCTGACCACGATGGGGCAGGTGGTGGTCACGGTGGCCAGGATCAACAACATGAAAGTGACGTTTGATATCAACGAGACGGACGTCGCCAATGTGACGCTCGGTCAAAAGGTGAGCGTCTTCTCAGAGGCCTCACAGGGATCAAAGGTTGAGGGGAAGATCATACAGCTTTCCAAATCGGCGGACATCCGGTCCCGGTCGTTCGAGGTCAAGGCCATGTTCCCCAACACCGCCGACCGCTGGTACAAGCCGGGGGTGTACGTGAAGGTCAACGTCGCGGTCTCGCCTCACGACAGGGAGGTGGTTGTTCCTAATCTCGCAATCCAGAGCGACGACACGGGGAGCCGGGTGTACCTCATCCGGAACGGACGATCCTACCGCCGCCAGGTCCGCCTCGGCGTCACCGACGGGGTCGTGACGGCCGCGCTGGAGGGACTGGCGGAGGGGGATACGGTTGCGATCGTGGGGGTGAACAATATCCGTGACAACGGCTACGTGAAGATCGTGACGCAATGACGGCTCCGCCGGCGGTTGCTGATTCGCTAACGAGAAGAGAGGAAATACACGGCAGATGAAACTCGCTGATGTCTCCATTGATCGCCCCGTCTTTGCCACAATGATGATCTTCGCGCTCGTCGTGCTGGGATTGTTTTCCTACATGAAGCTGAACATCGACCAGTACCCCGACGTGGATATCCCGTTCGTCACCATCGTCACGGTGCTGCGCGGGGCCGGACCGGAACAGATCGAGACCGATGTGACGAAAAAGATCGAGGACGCGGTGAATCCTGTCGGCGGACTTGACCATATTCAGTCCACGTCGCAGGAAGGCCTGTCGATCGTCATCGCCCAGTTCAAGCTGGAAATCGACGGAAAGGTGGCCGCGCAGGAGGTTCGGGAAAAGGTGTCGGCGGCGCGCGCGAACCTGCCAACCGAAATCGAAGATCCCGTGATCACGCGGTTCGACCCGGCAAGCCAGCCGATCATGCAGTTGACGGTCTCGGGGAACCGTTCGGCGAAAGAGATCACCACATATACGAAGGACGTTATAAAGAAACGGCTGGAAAATGTCCCGGGTGTCGGTTCCGTCGACCTGGTGGGAGGTGATGAGCGCGAGATCGAGGTGGAGGTCGATGCAGCCCGGCTGCGCGGGTACAATCTCTCCATCCAGGATGTCGTCCAGGGCGTTGCGGCGGCGAACATGGAAATCCCGGCGGGGAACCTCGTGCAGGGTCCCCGGCAGCTCCTTCTCCGGACCATGGGGAAGTTCACCTCCGTGGACGATTTCAACAAGGTCATCGTCGCCAGTCCCGGCGGCAAGCCGGTCCATCTCGCGGATATCGCAGCCGTCTCCGACGGCGTGAAAGAACGGACAAGCTTCGCCCGTGTCGAGGGGAAACAGGCGGTCGGACTCAACATTCTCAAGCAGTCGGGGAGCAACACCGTCCGTGTGGCCGATGCGGTGCGGGACCAGATCGCACGGCTGAAGAAGGAGCTTCCCGCCGATCTCCAGGTCACGATGGCGAAGGACAACAGCACATTCATCCGCGACTCCGTCAATGACGTCCTCTTCGACATCGTGTACGGGGGGCTCCTCGCCGTGATCGTGGTGTACCTGTTCCTCGCCAATGCGCGCCCCACCATTATCAGCGCGATCGCGCTTCCGACGTCCATCATTGCGAGCTTCATCATCATGTTCGCGCTGAATTTCACCCTCAACGTGATGACGCTGATGGCCCTCTCGCTGGCGGTGGGGCTCCTGATCGACGACGCGATCGTTGTCATCGAGAATATTTACAGGCATATGCACGAGGGGGCGACCCCCGTGGAGGCGGCGAAAGCGGCCACGAGCGAGATCGGACTCGCGGTCATGGCCACCACGTTTACGATCGTCGCGGTGTTCATTCCTGTGGCATTCATGTCGGGGATCGTCGGAAGGTTCTTCTATCAGTTCGGGATCACGATCGCGGTGTCGGTGCTTGTCTCTCTCTTTGTGGCGTTCACGCTCACCCCGATGCTCGCGTCCCGGTGGCTCCGGCCGCAGGATGAGGATCTCTCGAACGAAGGGAATTATTTCCGCAGGGGGTTGTACTTCTTCAACCGGTTCTTTGATACGTTGAGCAAGCGGTACCGCCGCGCGATCACATGGTCCCTCTCCCACCGGCGTACGACCCTGGCGGCGGCCCTGGGGCTCTTTGCGCTCAGTTTTGTGCTCATGCGGTTCCTGGGATCGGATTTTTTCCCGGAAACCGACCAGAGCGAGTTCACCGTCGGTGTCAACGCTTCCCCGGGGACCTCGCTGGAACAGACCGCCGCGATCTGCGGGCGGATCGAGGCGGTGCTGCACAAACGGCCTGAAGTGACGACGCTGTTGACGACGATCGGCGCCGGAAACGACCCGATCACGAAGGGGAATATCCTCGTGAAGCTCGTGAAGAAGGCGGACCGGAAAGAGGGGATCAAGAAGATAATGAGCGGCGTGCGCCTTGATCTGCGGGACCTGGCCGGGGCAAACATAAGCATCCTTGTCGCCCAGGGACCCGGCGGCGGTGCGAAGCCGGTCATCATGAGCGTGCGGGGGGAAGACCTGTCGAAACTTGAACAGCTCGGGGAGAAGGTGGAGCGGATCGTCCGCGCGACGTCGGGGGCGGTCGACGTCGAGAACAGCTATGAGATCTCCAAACCGGAGATCCGCATCCGCATCGACCGTGAAAAAGCGTCTGATCTCGGTCTGAGCGTGAGCCTCATCGCGTCGAGTATTCGCGCGATGGTGGACGGGGCGGTGGCGACACAGTACGCCGAAGGGGGGGAACAGTACGATGTGCGCGTGCGGCTCCGGAAGGAAGACCGGACGTCGCTCGAAAACGTCGGAAACCTGACGATCAAAAGTTCCAAGGACACCCGGGATCAGCAGAAAATCATAGTCCCCATCAGCTATGTTGCCGCTGTCGCACAGGGCTCGGGCCCCTCGAAGATCAACCGGTACGACCGGCAGCGTGAGATCCGGATCGACGCAAACACCTCGGGGCATTCGCTGGGCGAGGTGCTTGGGGGTATCCTGAAGCAGACGGCGGATCTCCCCCTGGAACCGGGATACTCCGTCGCCGTTACCGGTTCGGGGCAAACCCAGGCGGAATCGTTCGTGAATATCCTGATCTCGCTGGGTCTGGCGATTGTTTTTGTCTATATTGTCCTTGCCGCCCAGTTTGAGAGTTTCTGGTTTCCGTTCGCGATCATGCTGGCGCTCCCCATGTCTCTCATCGGAGCAGTCATGGCGCTGCTCATATTCGGGAATTCGTTATCGGTGATCTCGCTCATCGGCATCATCATGCTCATGGGACTGGTGACGAAGAACGGCATCCTGCTCGTCGATTACACAGGCGTGCTCCGCGACAGGGGCGCGGCACGGACGGAGGCGCTCGTTGAGGCGGGCGCGACGCGGCTCCGGCCGATTCTGATGACGACGTTCGCGATGATATTCGGCATGATGCCGATCGCCTTCAGCACGGCCGAGGGGAGCGAGTTCCGGTCCCCCATGGGGCAGGCGGTGATCGGCGGGTTGATCACATCGACGCTGCTGACTCTGTTTGTCGTCCCGGTTGTCTACTCGCTCATAGACGATTTTTCGTTACGCAGAGCGTTCGGCTGGATCCTCCGGCTGCTCCCCCGTCCGCTCCGCGGGAAACGTGACGCCGCGGTGCCGGCGGCGCGGACACACTGACCCGATCTTTCGAAAGGAAACAGGACCATGAAGATGGCGTTCGTTGTCTGCAATGAAGTCTACACCGCGCGTGTGATGGAGATCCTGGAAAAGATCGGGATCGACTACTATACGCGGTGGGAACAGGTGAAAGGGAAGGGGCATGGCACCGAGGCCCATCTCGGGACACGGAGTTTCCCCGGCGTGAACACCATGCTCATGATCGCGTTCACCGATCAGCCCGCCCTCGAGGCGCTGATCGATCACATCAACGAGACAAACAGGGGGATTGCGAGGCCCGACGACCGGATCCGTCTGTTCCAGGTCCCGCTCGAGCGGATAGTCTGACATTTACTCACCTGCAGAGCATTGAAGTGAAACGTCAAGTGACGGTTCATGCGTGTGTTGCCGCATCC